>QMOE01000088.1 GCA_003648125.1 Chloroflexota bacterium | reverse complement strand
TCCGCCAGCGGCTCCTGACCCACGACGAGTACCGGGGCCTTTCCATCGAGCAGTTGGATGTAGCCCTCCGGCGCATCATCACCGATAACATCCAGGCACTGACAAATCAAATCACTCCAGATGTTCCGGCAGTGCTGACTGCTCACTTGAGCGTCTCCGGCGCCACCTACGGCTCCGAGCGCAGCGTGATGCTCGGACGAGACGTAGCCGTGCTCAAGTCGGCGCTGGTCAACCCGGCCTGGGATTACGTCGCGCTAGGCCACGTCCACAAACACCAGAGCCTCAATGGAAATAATTACCCTCCCGTGGTATACTCGGGCAGCCTGGAGCGAATTGACTTTGGCGAAGAGGGACAGCCCAAAGGGTTCTGCTGGGTTGAACTGGCGCGGGGAGAGACAACCTGGCAGTTCGTCGAGGTGGACGCCCGGCCCTTTGTCACCGTGCGCGCCGACGTGCGTGAATCAGCCGATCCGCTGGCGGCGCTACGCCAGGCTGCGGCCGGTCACGACCTGCGCGACGCAGTAGTGCGGCTGATCCTGCAACTGCGCGCCGACCAAGAGTCAACCGTGCGCGACCGAGACGCGCGCGACCTGCTGTCCGAGGCCTACTTTATCGCCTCCATCATCCGCGAGATTGAGCGGGAGGCGCGGGTGCGGCTGGGCAGCCTGGCCCCGGAAGAAATGAGCGACCGCGAATTGCTGTCCAAGTACCTGGAAGCCAAGAACACGGACTCGGAGCGGGCCGATCTGCTGCTGCGACACGCCGCAGCCATCTTTGCTAATTTGCCGACCCGCTTAAAGGAGCAACCTACCAATGCCTGAAATCCGCTGTTGCATCCTCGGCGCTACCGGCTTCATCGGCGGGCAGATCGCCCGCGCCGCCGCCGCCCAGGGTTGGCAAGTGCGCGCCATGCGCCGCCGCCCCCAGGCCAGCGGCGCTATCGGCGACCTGGAAGTCGAGTGGGTGTCCGGCGACCTGGCCGACCTGGCCTCGCTGGTGACGGCCATGCGCGGCTGCCCCCTCGTCTTTCACGCGGCCGGCTACTACCCCCACCGCGCCCGCAGCATCCCGGAGACAGTGCGCCACGGTGTGACTCAGATGCGCAACGTGCTGAAAGCCGCAACCGCCGCCGGAGTCAAACGGCTCGTCTACACCAGCGCGCTTACCACCATCGGGCCACCCTCGGAAGCGGTTCGACTGGCCGGAGAGGATGACTTTTACGTGCCTGGCTCTGTCCCGCTGCCCTACTTTGAGGTCAAATGGGCCATGGAGATGGAAGCCATGCGAGCCACGATACAAGGGCTGCCCGTCGTCACCCTCTTGCCCGCCGCCGTCTTTGGCCCCGGCGACGTCAAGCCGACCACCGGCAAGATATTGCTGCTGGCGGCCCGGGGGCGGATTCCGGGCTACATCAAGGGAGAAATCAACGTCGTGGACGGGCGAGACGTGGCGGCTGGGCACATCGCCGCCGCCAGGCGCGGCAGGCCAGGCCAGCGCTACATCCTGGGCGGCCACAACCTGACCTTCCGCCAGATACAGGACGTCATCGCCGCGGCCGCCGGGCGCAAGCCGCCGCGCGCCACGTTGCCGCCGTGGCTGACGCGGGCCATCGCAGGGGCCGGCAGTTGGTTGGGCATCCCCGGCACACACCACCTGCGCGCCATCCGTCACTGGCAGCCACTCGACACCACCCGCGCGCGCGAGGAACTCGGCCTCCCCGAACCGATCCCCTTCGAGCAGACCTGCCGCGACGCGCTGGACTGGTTCCGCGAGCGCGGCCTCTTGAAGGGGGAACCGCCTGCGCAGCCGGCGGAAGAGACAAACGTACCTGCTCAATAATCTAAAGTGGGGCAAATTGGTAATTTGCCCCTACAGCAAAAATACATATGCCTCCAAACAACCACCCTGAACAACACCCGCCCCTCACGCCACTCCAACGCTTCCTCGGCAGCCGCTGGGTCACAGGCGCGGGAATGTTCTTGGGCAAACATCTGCCTCCTCCTCTCGGGCATGGCATAGCCGACCTCATCGCCGGGCTGATCAACCGGTTCAGGCCGGATGTTTACTGGATACTGCACGCCAATCTGCGCCAGGTGATGGGGTCGCAGACGGACGAGAAGACACTGCACCGGCTGGTGCAGCAAGGCTTTCGTAACAACGCCCGCAACGACTATGACCTCTGGCATCTGATCAACCGGGGGGCGGAGGCGATACGCGCCGCCGTCCACATCCCGCCCCAGGCATGGGCCAACCTGGAGCAATCTCAACGACGCGGCCAGGGGACAATCATCGTCGGCACCCACACCGGCAACTTTGACTTGAGCATCCTGGCGCTGGCGGCCCACGGGCTAGAGATCCAGGTGTTGGGATTGGCGGCTCCGCCGGCCGGGGGATTCAATCTGATGGATCAGATGCGGGCGCGCTTTGGCGTGCACCTGACCTCGATCAACGCGCGAACATTGCGCGAAGCCATCAAGCGATTGCGTGCCGGAGGGATCGTGCTGACCGGCGTAGACCGGCCTGTGGGCGGCGTGGAGCGAAAGGTCGAGTTTTTTGGCCGCCCAGCCCCACTGCCGACCGGTCACGTGCGGCTGGCACTCAAGACCGACGCGACCATCCTCGTCGCCGGCCCATACCGCGACCAGCAACGGGGCCACGTGGTGCGTCTCTCTCCCCCGCTGGTGATGGCCCGCACCGGCGACAGGGCGCAAGGCCTGCGGGCCAACCTGCGGCGCGTGACCGGTTGGCTGGAGGAATACATCCGCACCTGCCCAGAGCAGTGGGCCATGTTCCTGCCGGTATGGCCGGGATAAGGCTTTGGAGCAGTCTTGGAGACTGCTCCAAAGTACCAAACAGTGAAAATTTTGATGAGGAAAACCTGATGAAAAAAGTACTCAGCATCAGCCTGGGCTCTTCCACCCGCGATCACACCACCGAGGCCGACTTTCTGGGGGAGCATTTTTGGATCAGCCGCCAGGGCACCAATGGCGACTTTGAGAAGGCGCTCCAACTGTACCGCGAATACGACGGTCAGGTGGATGCCTTTGGCGTGGGAGGTACCGAGTTTTACCAACTCGTCGCCGGGCGGCGCTATTACTGGCGCGACGCCCGCCGCATCCGCGAGGCAATCAAAATATCAAAGGTCGGCGACGGCAACGGCCTCAAGCACCTCCTGGCCCCCTACGCGCTGCAAGCTCTGGAGGAACACGGCATCAAGCTCGAAGGCAAACAAGTGCTTCAAACGACGGCCGTGGACCGCTACGGCATGGCAAAAGCACTGACGGAAGCCGGCTGCGATGTCGTCTTTGGCGATTTTATGTTCACGCTCGGCCTGCCAATCCCCGTGCGCGGCATGCGCGCCCTGCACATCCTGGCCGCACTGGCCCTGCCCGTGCTCACCCAATTGCCCTTTTCGTTCTTTTACTCATTGGGGGAAGAGCAGGAGGGGCCGCCCGCGACCAAATACACCCACTACTATGAATGGGCCGACATCATCGTGGGCGACTTTATTCAGATCCGCTCCAACATGCCGGACGATCTGACGGGCAAGATCATCATCACCAACACGACCACGGCACGGAATTTCGAGGAATTGCAGGAGCGCAACCTGCACCTCCTGGTGACGACCACGCCTCGCCTGGAAGGTCGCTCCTTTGGCACCAACGTGATGGAGGCGGTGTGCCGCTGCCTGGTGGATAAGCCCGACGATCAAATCACCGCCGCGGACATCGTTGAGCTGATCGAGCGCATCCCGCTCAAGCCGCAGGTACACGTGCTGTCCGAGTAGGGCAAGTTTCCAACCTGCCCTATGGAACAATGATCAGCGTCTGACCGACTTTGATGGCGTAGGACGAATCAATCCCGTTGAGCGCAGCCAGCGTTTCGACCGTCGTGCTAAAGCGGCGGGCGATGGAGTAGACCGTGTCGCCCGGCTGGACAACGTAGGTAACAGAGCCAGTTGATGGGCTGACCGGAATCAGCAGCGTCTGACCGGCCTGCACTGCACTCCGGTCGGGCAGATCGTTGGCCGCGACGATAGCGTCCACCGTCGTGCCGTAGCGCAAGGCAATACGGTACAGGTTCTCTCCCCGCTGCACGGTGTAGTAGATGCCGGTCGCCGTCGAGGGAGTGACCGGAACCGGTGTGTCTGCCGCAGGGGTCGCCGCAGCGGGAGGTACCGGCGTGGGCGTCGCTCCGCCCGCCGGTTCAGGCGTGCCGTTGCCAGCGCTGATGATCACCAGCCCGTCAATCTGCGCTGGCACCGACAAGGGTTGTCCCTCGGCATCGAGGAGGTTGACGACGTTGAACCTCAGGGGGCTGCCTCCGTCAGCCAGCGCCCGCACAGTGAACGAGGCCACCGTCCCGCTCCGGCTGCCGAGGCTCTCCGGGGCCTTGGTCACGTGATAGACGATCAACCCGGCGTCGTTGTTGACCTCGTTTTGCAACACCTGCGCCGGCACAGGCATGACTCCCGCACTGATTTGAACCCCCTCTGCATCCGGGTCGGCGTCCTCGATCTGCACATATCCAGGCTCAAAGCCGATGTGCAGTTCAATGCTGTCTAGCTGCTCTGCATTGTCGAGCCACACTTCCACCAGGGCCGTCTCGCCGACGGTGAGTGACACCGTCGAGGGTTCCAAGCGCAGCATCGTCGGCCCCGCCGGGATTGGTGTTGGCGTCGGTGCAGGCAGCGGAGTGGCAGTGGGAACAGGGATCGCAGTGGGAGATGGAGCGATATAAGGCACCGCGGTCGGAGTCTCGTCGTAGGTGAAACGTGCGCAGCCTGTTACCAACAGAGCAATCCCCAGGCAAGCACACGCGGCTACGATCCGGTTCCTCTGGCCCTGAAAACAGAATACTCGATTTTGGCTCGACATCCTAGTCATCCTCCTTTCTCATCACTGCGGCCACCCAACGCATGGGTGACCCTGGCCCATTCTTGGAGAGAGAGTGTTTGTGCGCGCCGCCGGGGATCCACGCCAACCTTCTCCAACCTGGTCGCCACCTCCCCGGGCTGCTGCCTGAGACCGGCAGCCAGAGTGTTGCGCAGTTGCTTACGGCGCTGAGAAAATCCGGCCCGCACGACGCGAAAGAAAGCCTCTGTGCTCTCCACGTCCACGGGCGGCGCGGGGTAAAGCTCCACCCGCACCACCGCCGATTCCACCCCCGGCGAAGGGTAAAAGCTGCCCGGTTTGATGCGGAAGAGCAAGCGTGGTTGCCCATAGAATTGCACACTCACCGCCAGCAGGCTCATCTGCCCCGGTTTGGCGACGATGCGCTCCGCCACCTCGCGCTGCACCGTGAGAATCATCCAGCGCGGTTTGAGGCTTGCTTCGAGCAAATGGCGCAGCACGGCCGAGGTGATATAGTAAGGCAGGTTGGCGACGATCTTGTACCCCGCGCCGGCGTCGCCGATCAGGGCGGCAGGATCGAGCGCCAGGATGTCACCCTGGATCAGCGTGACGTTGTCGCAGCCGGACAACACGCTTCGCAGCACTGGCAACAGCCGCTCGTCCAGTTCGACGGCGATCACGCGCCCGGCGGCCCGCGCGATCTGCCCAGTCAGCGCCCCCAGTCCCGCGCCAATTTCCAGGACAATGTCATCGGGGGTCAACTCGGCGGCCGCGACGATTCTCTCGATGACAACCTGGTTCACGACAAAGTTCTGGCCCAACCCCTTGCTCGGCCGCAGGCCCCATTGTTTCAGCAACGCACGCGCGTCCATTGGTCGTCCTAAGGCAGAATGTAGTTGATCTGACCGGGAGGCGGAGCCGGGGCCAGCAGGTAGACGTCCACCCAGCGATACCAGAGCACCAGATTGTCGTCGTCGTACCCCAGGTCAATGCGCCGCCCGCGAATCGCGCCGCCGGTATCTCCGGCGTAGCCGATACCGTACCCCGGAACGTAGACGTTGCTGCGCAGATCGATCATCCGGGTATCCACGGCGACGATGCCGAATCGCATCCGCTCCCCGGTGCGCGTGTGCCCGTACCAGGGGCTCGATGGAGACGTACCGGCGGTGGCGGCGGAGTAGGAAGTCGCCAGCATGCGGATCACGCGCCAATACTCGACCGGGCCGGTTGGGGTATTGAGGGTGCGGACAACGATCTGTGTGCCGTATCCCATTATTTTCGTCGTCGGCGGGACAGCGACATATTCGTTCTCGAGCGTCCGTGAGACCTCGTTGCCATCCTCGTAGCGGATGCGGATGCGCTGCTGCAGAATGCCCCGCGCTCCCTCCTGTAGCAAGCGCTGGTTGTCAATTTCCAACTCTGGGTCGGGCTGCCACGCCACCTCAAAGGGGATAGGGTCCTGCCTGACCAGGAAGCGCTCGGTGACACGCACGACCTGGACCACGGCCCCCTCCTGCAAAGAGGCACTGAGCGCAGGAACGGTATAATCTTGCCCGGTGAGGACAATGTTCAAATCGGCCAACACCTCGTCCACGCGCTCCCTGTGCGTGCGGGTGCGGAGCGTCCGCCCGTCCACCTGCACCGCCACCGGCACGGAGCGGTCAACAGTGACTTGCAGTCCGGCCGACATCTTGTTGCCCAACTCTGGCTCGACGCCGTCGGCCAGGTAGAGCGTCAGCCCAGCCCGGCGCAGCGCCTCCCCGACGGTCGGCGCGGTGGTGTAGAGCGTCGCCGTCCGCCCATCCTCGCGCAGCGTAAAGGGAACGGCGCGGATAACCGTGATGCGGACGGGGTCGGTCGCCGCAAAGTTTAGCCGCAAGCCCGCGCCGAGTCCGGCCGGCCGGTTATCCGGCCGGAACTCTCCCTCGACCTCCACCTCGTCGTATGGCCCCAGCGAGACACGCGCCTCGTGCAGCGCCTCCTCGACCATCGTGGCGTGAGTGCGGAACAGGGCGGTCTGCCCATCGGCGCTGATGATCACAGGGCGGGCCAATTCTACTCGCACGTCCGAGACGGATGCGAGGGGGGTGTCCAACTCGGAGGGGAAGACTCGATCCTCAGGATAAAGGATGAGGCCAACATCCAATAGCAGCGCGCCGACGGTATCCTGATGGGTACGCAGATGCCAGGCTTGCCCATCTATCACCAGCGTGACCGGCGACAGCGTCATCTGGTAGCCAACCATCAGCACACCGATGACGAACACCAGAGCCAAAAAAGGGCCCAGGGAGCGGGATCGGTGTGGCGAATCGGAAAAAGAGGCTGCTGTTGTCTCCATACGGCATCATTACAAGTGAGGCGGCGGAGATTCCGCCGCCTCTACGAGTCCTGGTCGTGCACCTCCCGTCGAACCGCGTCACCCGGCTTACCGGGATCAACCGGCTCCGACCAGGCGCTCCTGCGGCGCCCAGGAGTGACTCCTTACCGCTGCTTCCTCCCGGATCTGACGGATTCGGAGGCTCCTGCCGCGCAGGACCCAATCTTCAGCACCGCTTGAACGCGGCAGTATCGAGCAACTCGACCCTCGGGGAGGAGTTCGACCCCGCTATGGCGGATTGCGGGTACAGGGCACCGCCAGTTCCCCGTCTAGCACGACCAGCATCATGCTACCGCAGGGGGAGTAAAATGTCAAACGTAGTCATCTTGACTTGTCGTAAGGGCGAGGCAGTGCCTCGCCCTTAGGAATGAGAATTAAATAACTTTCCCGTTTGGGTAATTTTGTGAGCGCTGGTTGAGTAGCGGAGGCACACGCTTTTCGTGCCGGAGCGTATCGAAACCAAGCGATTAGCGTGAAAAAACCTATTTTCGAGACCCGCTTGGTTTCGATACGTCGCTCCTACTCAACCGGTGCTACACTTGTCCGGAAATGGGCAAGTTATTTAATCACGGATCCTTACGACAAGTCAGGGTG
>QMOE01000087.1 GCA_003648125.1 Chloroflexota bacterium | reverse complement strand
GAAGAAGGCGAGCAGTTGGATGGCGACCTGGTGGTCTTTAATGGCGACGTGACTCTGGAAGTGGATAGTTGTGTCGCTGGCTCTGTCATTGTTTGGAACGGCAGCGCCGACGCTAATGGTACTATCGAAGGGGATCTGGTTGTCTCCAGCGGTGACGTCCACTTGGGCAGTGATGCCCAGGTGGAGGGGGACGTCGTATGCACGTGGGACTGTGGCCTTGATCAGGAAGATGGCTCCCGCGTGGATGGAGGAATCGTCGAAGGTGTTCCCCTGGACGGCTTACGCTCCTGGCGCTGGGGGCATTTTCAGATACCGATGCTCCCCCCGCTCACTTTTTGGCTCTCTGGGCCGGGGCAGGTGCTAGACTGGGTGTTCGGGGCCATCCGTGGCCTCGTCGCGATACTGGTGGTCGCTGCGGTTGGCGGACTAGTGGCGTTGATCTGGCCGCAGCAGATGGCGCTGGTTGGGCGAACTGTGATCGAGTCGCCGATGCCCAGTTTTGGGATTGGCTTGTTGACGGCGTTTGCCGGTGTGGCGCTCGTCGGCGTGCTACTGATCACCATCTGTCTGTCACCGATTGCGGTGCTGATGGCTCTTGCCCTGGGCGTGGCCGGCCTGTTCGGCTGGATCGGGGTCGGCGCGCTGGTAGGGGAGCGGCTGATGCGGGCACTCAACGCCAGCGAAGCCGCTCCGCTGTGGGCCGCCGGGCTGGGGACGTTAGTCATCACATTAGTGACGGTGGGACTGGGTTTGATTCCCTGTCTGGGGTTGCTGGGGGTGCCATTGGTATTTGGCCTGGGTTGCCTGGGGTTAGGTGCTGTAGTGCTGACCCGGTTCGGCACGACGGCTTACACAACGTCTCGTCCAGCGCCGCTTCAGTAGGAGGTATTATCTGCCCCGAAAATAACTTACCTTGTAGGTCACGCTTGTAGCGTGACGGATCAGAGTCGTCACGTTAAAAACGTGACCTACATTTTTGTCCTTGAGGGTGAACATAGTTCATGATCAGCAATTCCCGTTTTGTAGCCGCGATTTCCCAATCGCGGCTGTTTTCCCACGTAAAGCACCCTGCGCGATTGCGAAATCGCGGCTACGACCTGACTTTTCGCCCATAACGGGAATTGCTGGTTCATGATGATTGCTTCGAAAATAGCCCCGTAGGCGCGGATTCCATTCCGCGCTGTGGAAAGCGCGGCTACATTTTCGTCCTTGATGGTGTGTAAGCAGAGGTTCCGTCAAGCCCCGAATTTGGCGAGTCTTCCGGCATAGGCCATTGCCAGGGGCAGCAGGTCGGGGTGATAGATGTGCCCCAGTCCTCCGGTCATGCAGGGCCTCTCGCCGAACTCGGACACCCCGTCGGGCCGGATGTGCTTTGACCATAGGAGTATTGGCAGTTCGTGCCAACTGTGCGCTTTCAAGGCCGCCGGAGTGGAGTGATCGCCCGTGATGATGACCACGTCTGGCTCCAGCGCCAAGATATCTGGCATCACCGAGTCGAGGTGCTCGATCACTTGGGCCTTGGCTGCAAAGTCCCCATCCTCCCCCCGGCTGTCGGTCTTTTTAACGTGGAAGAAGAAGAAATCATAGTCGGCCCAGTGATCTTGGAGCGTCTCGACCTCGGTCTCGATGGTGTCCCCTGTGGGTAGCACGTCCATCCCGGCCAGTTTAGCCACGCCCCGGTACATTGGATAGGTGGCGATGGCCCCGCAGCGCAGTTTGTAGACTTGGGGCATCAGGGGCAGTCCAGGGTCCTTGGCGATGCCGCGCAGGTTGCAGCCGTTGGCTGGGTGCTCGTCGCTCAGGAGTTTCCGCGCTTCGGCCAGCCATTGGTTGAGCAGTTTCGCCGTGGATGTTGCCTCGGGCCGCAGTGGCTCGACCGGTAGCGGTGGCTTGCCCGTTTGCTGGGGATCGGTCTCGGTCAGGCCGTCGTACAGATCCTCCCCCCGCAGCACCAGCACAAAGCGGTATTCTTTCACCGGCTCGACGAACGTCTCCACGCCCGGCAGGCGAACCTGGCGCAGTTTCTCACATAATTTGGTGCCAACTTGCGTGGGGATGCGGCCAGCCCGCCGGTCAGTGATCAGCCCCTGCGAGTCCAGTGTGCAAAAGTTGCCGCGTGCTGCCAGATCGGCGGGTTGCAGGTCAAAGCCGATACCCAATGCCTCCAGCACCCCGCGCCCGATTTCGTATTGTAGCGGATCGTAGCCGAAAAGGGCCATGTGACCAGGCCCACTGCCTGGGGTGATGCCCGGTGTGATGGGTGTGCTCATGCCGCAGATGGAGCGCGCGGCCAACGCATCAAGGTTGGGGGTGCGAGCTGCTTCCAGTTCTGTAGGCCCATCTGGCTTTAGCGGCAGTCCACCTAGTCCATCCATCACGAGTAAGAGGATTTTGGTCTGCCCCTCAATTGCCAATTCACGCATTAAATCTAAATTAGCCATCGTTGCTCCCTTTGGAAAGCAGACAAGGAGGTTGTCTCCCCTTGTCTGCTTGTTATTGTCTCTACCAAGTAACTGCAGTGCCGGGCACCTGAGCAGTTATTCTATCGAATCGCTGCTTGTGTCTGTTTATCAAAGATGTGCATTCGATCCATATTCAGGGCGACTTGTAGCGTGTTGCCCACCCGGGCGTTTGTGCGTGGGTCAAAGCGCCCCAGGAACTGCGAGTGCTCTGTCACCAGATAGACTACGACTTCGTTGCCCATCAACTCGGTGACGTCCACCTTGGCCTCTAGCATTGCCTTGCTGATATCTGGCGGAGCGTACTCGGGATCGTGAGTGTCCTCGGGCCGGATACCAAAGATGACATCCTTGCCCAGGTACTGGTGATACGTGCTCGCTTTGTCTTCGGGAATTTGCAGACTAAAATCCTTGCAGTTTACGACCATCTTACCATCCTGCTCCGCTAAGTGGGCTTCCAAGAAATTCATGGATGGGCTGCCGATGAAGCCAGCGACAAAGAGGTTGACGGGGGTGTTGTAGAGGTTCTGGGGGGTGTCTATTTGCTGCAAGGTGCCTTCGTTCATTACGGCGATGCGGGTTCCCATCGTCATAGCCTCGACCTGGTCGTGAGTCACGTAGATGAACGTTGTCTCCAATCGTTGGTGGAGTTTGCTGATCTCGGCCCGAGCCTGCACGCGCAGTTTAGCATCCAGGTTAGAGAGCGGCTCGTCCATCAGAAACACGTATGGTTCGCGCACGATAGCGCGACCCACTGCTACGCGCTGCCGCTGCCCGCCAGATAGTTGCTTGGGCTTGCGGTCTAGCAGATTTTCGATGCCCAGAATCGCGGCTGCCTCGTGGACGCGCTTTTCGGTCTCTTTCTTGGGCGTCTTGCGTAGTTTAAGGCTAAAGGCCATGTTGTCGTAGACCGACATGTGGGGATACAGCGCGTAGGATTGAAAGACCATCGCAATGTCCCGGTCTTTGGGCGGTACATCATTGACCACCCGGTCGCCGATGTAGATGTTCCCCTCAGTGATCTCCTCCAGCCCGGCCAGCAGGCGCAGAGAGGTGGTCTTGCCGCAGCCTGAAGGGCCGACAAATACCAGGAACTCTTTGTCGGGGATTTGGATATCGAGATCGTTGACTGCGACGACATCACCAAACTTTTTGGTTACGTGTTCGTATGTTACGCTTGCCATTTGATTCTGCTCCTTTCAGTTTGATTTGATTCTGTTAATTACGATATTCGTTATGCCAAAACAACCCGCACGCCGGCTTCGCTCAAGTCCCACAGGGGCGGCGAGGGAGCCTCGCGTGCTGTGACGACTATGTCTGCGTCGGAGATGGGCGCGATGTGCGCTGCCGCTACCTGGCCCACCCGCTCAGGTTGCGCCAGGATGATAATTTGAGGGCCAATCTTTAACAACAACCGCGCTACCTCTGCCTGCGGAAGGCTGTCGTCGGTCAACCCGTCCACAGCGCTGACGCCATCTAATTGCAGGATGACGTGATTGGCCCGCAAGCTGGAAAGCGCTGCCTGGGTCAATTGACCTGTTAACCCTATGTCGTGCCCTTCGGCCTGCCCACCTGTGACGATCAGAGTATGGGGTGTGTTGAGGGCGATCCAGTGGGCCACTTTTAGCCCGTTGGTGACGATAGTCAGTCGTGAGCGCGCGGCCAAACAGCGTGCCACCTCAAGCGGGAGCCGCCCTGGTCCAAGAAAGATGGTTTCACCATCGCTGATCATCTCGGCTACGGCCTGGCCGATGCGCGCTTCTTGAGCGGTGGTGCTCTTTGGTGCGGTTTTTCCGAGCGATACGGCTCCGCCATGCACGCGCTGTATTTTTCCTTGTTCCTCCAGTGCCTTTAGGTCGCGCCGAATGGTTGCTACGTTCACGTCAAACTGGGTCACCAGGTCTGCGACGCGGGCAGTGCCATTTTGTGTTACCGTCTTGGCGATGGCGGCGCGTCTTTCGGCGGTCAGCGTAGGCAGAGCTCTCTGTCTCATAGGTATAGCTTATCACATTGTGCGCGATTTGTCAACATTTATGTGCGCGATATTGCTTGATTGTGGCGTTTTTCGCGCACATTCGCGCAAGGGGGAAGGGTTGCTCCGGCAGCGGTGATGAGAGGCGCAACCCGCTGCCGGCTGGTCAGAATGGGTGGCGCGGTGTAAAATACGCCCGTGTTTTCTCGGCAGTCTGTAATTGTTTAGGTCCCCGGCACTTTTACGTCGGCACACAAGTGCCGGGCACCTGAGCAGTTATGATAGTCTATTATATGGAGGCGCAAACGTGGCTGAATCAATCATCAATCTCACCCGAGGGGTGCCGCCGGTGAATGTCTTTCCCGTGGAGGATTTGATCGAATGTGGTCAGGCTGCTTTGCAGCGGGATCCCTCTATACTTTTGCAATATAGCACCACGGGATATGTCCCTCTGCGCGAGTGGTTGGGGGAGCAGTATGGCGTTGGCCCCGATTGGGTGCTCACCGGCAACAGTTCGCTGGAAATTTTTTCCTTCATCACCCAGGTACTGTTATCACCGGGCAAGCGAGCTTTCGTAGAATCGCCCTCCTACGACCGGGCGATCACGTTGTTGCGGCGGGCCGGAGCGGACTTGGTGGGCATCCCGCTGGAGGAGGATGGAGTAAATCTGTCGGCGTTGGAGGCGGAACTCGAAAGGGGCGCACCGGCATTGATGTATGTGATCGCCGATTTCCAAAATCCGATGGGTGGCACCACCAGTCTGGAGAAGCGTAAGCGGTTGGTGGCTCTGGCGGAGGAGTACGATTTCTGGATCGTTGAGGATGCGCCATACCGCAAGCTCCGCTACTGGGGCGATGATGTTCCCTCTATGTGGTCACTGTCGCCTGAGCGTGTACTGCACATGTCCTCGTTCTCCAAGGTGCTCTCGCCAGGGCTACGCCTGGGTTACGTGGTAGGCTCTGTTGAGATCATTGCTGCGCTTTCCAGGTGGGCGATGGATTCATACATTTGCCCGGTACTGCCCACGCAGGGAATGGTTTACGAGTATTGCCGCCGGGGGTTGCTGGAATCCAACATCGAGCATCTGAAGCAGGTATACCGCCCGCGATTGAAAGCAATCCTCTCTGCTCTGAATGAGCGCATCCCACAGACCACCTGGACCAGGCCCGAAGGAGGCTTCTTTGTGAGCGGTGTCCTTCCAGAGGGAAACAGCGTAGTGAATTTGCAAAAACGGGCACGGGAGGATGGTCTAAAGCTCACCGATGGGCGGGGCTTCTTTCCCAACCCGGCAGACGGGGAGCGCTTTCTGCGTATACCGTTTTGCAGTTTGTCACTTGCTGAGATTGAGGAGGGCGTCTCGCGTTTGGCACGGCTTTTGTAAAGCTCGATGGGGCGAGAGCTTTAGGTTGTGCTTGCAGCACGACGGTTCGCTGTAGGTCACGCTTGTAGCGTGACTATAGCTTGGGGGCCGGACAATTCATTCGGTGAACCGGAGCGCCTTCCCCCGGAATGCTTCCAGGTCGCCGTACCCGTGCTGCTCCATATAGCTCCGTAGCTCGGTGCACACTTTTTGAAAGACCCCCATCCCTCGGCTGCTGACGGCTGAGCCGATGCCGACGGCGGTCGCGCCGACGAGGATCATCTCTACAGCGTCCCGCCCGGTGGTCACGCCGCCCACCGCCAGCACCGGCACGTCCACCGCACGGCAGATATCGCGCACGCAGCGGACGGCGATGGGGCGGATGCCGGGGCCGCTCAGTCCCCCGGTGCCGTGTGCCAGCACCGGGCGACAGGTCTCAATATCCAGGATGATTCCCGGCCCCAGTGTATTGATGGCGGTGATGCCGTCCGCTCCGGCCTCTACTGCCTCGCGCGCGATTCTCGCCACATCGGTCACGTTAGGTGAGAGCTTGAGCAGGATGGGAATTTCGGTGTTCTGCTTTACCATGCGCGTGACCTGTGCCACTACGTAGGGGTCGGCGGCGAACATCAGCCGGTAGCGGTCGTCAATGTTGGGGCAGGAGATGTTGACCTCGATCATGTCGGGTTCGGCTTCAGAGATGAAGCGGGCCATTGTGCCAAAATCATAGATGCTTTCGGCAAAGATGCTGGCGATGATTGGCACTCCCAGCGGGGACAGTCGCTCCTTTGCGGCCCGGATTTCCTCCACCATCACTTCGACGCCGGGATTGGAGAGGCCCACAGCGTTGATCAGCCCGCCCCCCCAATCCAAGACCACCGGGTTGTGGTAGCCTGGTCGAGGCTTGAGGCTGCACGATTTGGTGGTGATAGCCCCCGCGCCGCTCCGCGCCACGCGCTCCATCACCGCGTGACTCAACCCCAGAATGCCCGATGCCAGGACCGTAGGGTTGGGCAGGCGAACTCCACACAGAGTAGTAGACAAATCTGGCGCAGTCATCTGCTTTACCCTTGGCGTTTGACGTGCGACGTTTCACGCAGATAGCCCCTGATCTCTGCGTGCTGGGCCGATGTGATGCGGTTATTTTCTTTCAGTGTGTCCAGGATTTCGCTGAGGCGGAGGACGGCGTGTAGGTGATAGCCGCGCTGGGCCAGATCGTCGCCGCCGCCTTGCTCCCGATCTATCAACACCAACACGTCGCGCACAATCAAGCCCGCTTCCTCCAGTGGTTGGATAGCTTCTATCTTGCTGGTGCCCCTGGTGATGAGATCGTCCACCACGAGCGCCGTTTCCCCCGGCTCGAACGTTCCCTCAATGGCGCGGCGGGTGCCGTGTTTCTTGACCTGTTGACGGGGATAGATCATCGGTTGCTCCAGTTCGAGCGTCAGTGCTGTACCGATGGGCAGCCCCGCGTAGGGGATGGCGGCGATGCGGTCAAAGGTGATTCCGTGGGCAATCCCGGCCATTGCGCGGGCGGCCTCCCGTAGCAGCGCCGGGTGGCTCACCAGCAGCCGCAGGTCAATGTAGATGGGGGAGGTGAGGCCGGATTTGAGGGTGAAGGTGCCGAATTGGATGCAGCCGGCCTCGAATAGTTGGTTGGGTAGTTGGTTCATAGGGCCGCCTCTCGAATCTGGTTGATTTGGCCGCGCAGGGTCAGGGCAGCGGCGCGGGCGGCCACGGCGAAATCTGGTCCCGACGAGGCGTAAATGATGCCCCGTGAGGAGTTGATGACCGGGCCGAGGCCGTCGCTGGTGAGGCCGTGCGTGACGGCTGCGGTCAGATTCCCGCCCTGCGCACCGATGCCCGGAATGAGGAACGGCAGAGTGGGGGCGATCTCGCGCAGGCGGGCCAACTCTTCAGGGTAGGTGGCTCCGACCACCAAACCGCAGTCGCCCGGATATTCCCCGTCCCACCGGCTCGCCAGACGGGCCACTCGCTCGTACAGTGGATGGTCATCCACGATGCAATCCTGCAAGTCTGGGG
>QMOE01000086.1 GCA_003648125.1 Chloroflexota bacterium | reverse complement strand
TATGCGCGAGAATTTTTGTAGGACACGGATTACACGGATGAACACGGAGAAAAAAGAAACAGAAATCTGTGGAATCCGTGTGAATCCGTGTCCCAAAGATCGGTTGCGGCCGGAAGCCGCGTTTATGATATACTAAGCGCACGCTAAAATTTCCACCATTGCTCGGCCTGGATTGTCAAATCTAGGCCATTGGCGGTGATTTAGCACAAATTTCGGGCACTAAGCCGCCGGATTTGGCAATCCGCCTGGAGCGAGATAGAAAATTCCGCGTGCAGTTAGTATACCATAAAATCCGATATAGTCAACAGGAAATCGTATGTGTGTGCAGTGCCCGGCATCTGATTGAACCGCGCAACTACCCCACGACTTTCGTCCGCACGTCGCACAGGGTGGCGCTAACGACGGGCAGATTGGTCATAGTCACCAGACCCGGCGGGGCGTTCAGCACGCGGGGGATGGCGTTGACCACGATGGCAGCGGTGGCCGAGTCGCCATGCACTCCCTTGATGCGCATCTCCAGGGGGCGTGTGCCCTCGATAATCACTGTGTCCTCTGGCTCGGCCAGGCCGATGTACATCAGGAGGTCAAGGGTAAGCACCTCCTCTCCACCGCGCCAGCCACGGGCCATCTGGTGCAATCCCTTCACCTGGCCGGGCTGCACGACGAAGAACTGGCTACGCACTGTCTCCTCGGCAACGACCGGCTCAACAGTCTCCTCTACGCGGTCTAATTTCCAGCCGATGGCCTCGGCAATGGCCTGCAATGACTGTGTCAGCCCGACGTGCACTCCACCGGCCGTGGCCTGAGCGCGGAACTCGTCCACGGTGAGCCCAGCCCCGGCTTTGCGCTGCAAATTCTCGCGCCGCTCGCCGGTATCCACCCGCCGGTACACGCGAATGTGGCGGATGTCGCGGCAGATTCCGCTCAGTACCACGGCGATAGTATCCTGGATGAAGCCGGGATTGACGCCGCTGCCCAGAACAGTAACGCCGTGCTCCCTGGCCAGCGCATTCAGCTCAGCGGCGATCTGCGGGTGCTTGAACTGGGGGTAGGCCAGCTCCTCGCAGGTGGATACAACGCTGGTCCCGGCCTCGATGACCGCTTTCAAACGGGGGGTCTCGCGTTCCAGGTATGAACCGACGGTGTGAATGGCGATGTCGGCTTTGGCGCTCCTTAGCGTGGCTGCCGCGTCCGCCGAGACGATCACGCCCAGCTCACGCTCCAGGCCAATGACCTCGCCAACGTCCCGCCCGACCTTGTCCGGCGCGATGTCAATCGCCCCCACGATTTCCAAACCGGGCCGCTCGGCTACAATACGGGCGATCAGACTGCCGATAGGGCCTAGTCCGTAGTGGATCACTCGAATGTTCTTTTGACGCATCTGGTGTTGTGCCTCCTTGTACTGAGTTGAATGTTTCGAGTTGAGTGCTCGAACGAAGTATACCTTACTTTGCTTATTTTACCTCATGATCATCGCAAGCGCAATTTTTGCTCCACAAGAATCGGGGCGACGGTACACCCGTCGCCCCGACAATCAATCCATTACTTCCTGCAATCCGCCGTTCTACCCCGCTGTGGCCCGCTCTGCCAGTATCTCCGCAATCACCGCCTCGGCCTCTTCCGGCAACGGCGGCACCTCGTGCTCGGCCAGGATCTTCCGTGCACGCTCGTTGGCCCGGGTGAACATGTCTTTCCTGCCCCGCTTTCCCCAGCGCTCGTAGCGGCTGCGATCAATCAAGTCTGGCCGCCACTGCGCCCACTTCCAATTGTCCAGCGTGTGATCGTCGGCCAGGAACCCTCCGCCCGGCCTGGCGCGAGCGATGGCGTCGAGGGCCAGTGTGGTGGGATTGACGTCCACGCCGCTGACCAGGAAGTGGGTCTCGCGGATGATCTCGTCTGCTATGACCAGCGCCTCCGTTGAGGAAGTGGAACCGTATTCGATATAACCCACGTCGTGAACCAGCGTGGCACGCGCCAGGAAGTTGGTCAGGATGGAGAAGGTCATCTCGATGCCCGCCTGCGCGTCTACCACTTTACTGTCACTGGCACCGCCGGCCGACCAGGCGGGGAGGTTGTAATAGCGGGCCAGGTCCATCTGCGCCATCATTCCCAGACTCCACTCCGGGCTGCCGTAGCTAACGATGGCGCTCTTCATATCCATCGCTGCCGTATTCATCCCGTAGAGGAATGGCGTGCCAGGGCGGATCAGTTGGGAGATGATCAAGCCGACCAGACACTCCGCGTTTCCCAACGCCAGCGCACCCGCCAGCGTGATCGGCCCGCCTCCTCCGGTGTTGGGCGAGGGCGGATAAGCAGCCGGAATGCCTTTCTCGGCGCAAAAGATCAGTTTCTGGAGCGACTCCTCGGGGAAGAGCAGCGGGGAAATAGGCTCGGCGTAGAGCAACAGGAACGGCTTTTCGCGCAACGCTTGCTCACCGCCGGCCACGGCCACCGCGATACGATAGATGTCCTCCATATCGGTACGGTTCTTGGCGGTGTAGACGTTGGGCTTGACCGAGCCACGAATCATCCGCACGAACTCGTGAATGTAGAGATCGTCGGGCGGCACGTCGGAGGGGTTGCCCATGGACATGATGAAGTCCATGTTGTCCAAAGCATCGCACAGGCGGGCGATGTCTTCAACGTCCTGAGCCGTCGTGCGGCGACGTTCACCGCTCTCCACATCCAGCGTGAAGGTAGTGTCAGAACCAGGTCCGAAGAAGACCTTGCCCAGTTCCAGCGGCATTACCAGATTACCCAGCCTATCGTACATGGGGATGCGCGAAGGAGCGCTGGCAAGGGCGTCGGCAACCAGGTTCTCCGGTATCTTGATACGGTTGTTAGACTCCCAGGCCCCAGCCTCGAGCAGCAGTTCACGTCCCTGAGAGTCCTGCATCTCCACACCGGTCTTAGCCAGGATCTCCAGCGTGGCGTTATGAATCGCCCGCACCTGCTCGTCGGACAGGGCACGGACGAAAGGCTGTAGTGTAGGAATTGGTAGTTGTTGAGTCACAGGGTGTTACCTCCAATCGTGAAACGTAAAACGTGAATCCTCACGCATTTACGTTTCACGCATCACAGTTTGGCTTACAGCACCAACGAAGAGGCGAAACGCTCTCGTATCCAGGCATCGGTGGCCGGGTCCAGCGGCTCCGGCCGGTGTTCCGCCAGGATGCGGCGCGCGACTTCTTTGGCCCGCGTCCAGGCATCGGTGGCCCCGGCTTTTTCCCACATCTCACGCCCCTGCCGGTCGAAAACGGCCGAGGGATAGTAGTACTCGGTGCGCATGTAGCGCATCGTGTGCTCATCCATCAGGTAGTGGCCACCCGGTCCAACCCGGTCAATCACCTCCAGCGCCAGCGTGTCGTCGTTGACCTCGATGCCGCGCACGGCGCGCATGGCCATGCCCAGTAACTCGTTGTCAATCACAAACTGCTCATAGGCGATGGTGGACATATTCTCCAGCATACCCGCCGCGTGGTGGATAAAATTAGCCCCGGCCAGGGCGACCTGGATGAGCGACTGGGCTTTCTCCATGCCCGCCTGGATGTCAGGAATCTTGGATTCGGTCATGCCCGCGCTATTGTAGATAGGTACCTGGTAGAAGTGGGCCAGTTGAGTGATGGCGGCGTTGGTCAGGCCCAATTCCACCGAGCCGCCCAGGTACTTGCCGCTGCGCATGTCGGCCGTGGCAGGGATAGGGCCGATGAGGACGGGACAGCCCGGTTGAGCCAGTTGGGTCAGCGCCAGCCCGGCCAGTTGCTCGGCGTTCAACTGGGCCAGCATTCCGGCCAGCGTGACCGGCGCCGTCGAGCCGGCCATCGGCGCGGCCGAAAGGACGACCGGGATACGCTGCCGGCAGGTCTCTATCAACAGCGTCGTCACGTCGGTGGCGAACTTGAGCGGGCTGACCATCCAACAGGTGATGAAGGAGACGATGGGCCGCTCGCGAAGTGGCTCAGACCCGCCCGTGATACGTTCACACATCTCCACCACGTCACGGATGCCCTGCACGGTGTAAACGCCGGACTGGACGTGCTTGGTAGTGTTCGCCAGGCTGATGTAGTAACTGTTGATATCCACGTTCTCCTTGGTCATGTCGGTGGGATACACAGGCATGAGGTAGAAGTGGATATTGTCCAGCACGTCCACGATGCGGGCCATGTCGGCCACATCGCGGAGCACTGCCTTGCGGGTTTCGCCCGTCTCCATGTCGAGCACGCTCAGCGCCGCGCCGCCGGTGCCGATGTAGACCCGCGCATCCTCCAAAATGAGGTCATTGTCGGGATCGCGACCGGCGAGCACCACCCGCGAGGGGGCCTTGTCCACCGCGTCCTCAATGAGGGACTGTGGCAGCCGCACCCGATTGCCCTCCACGTTGGCCCCGGCCTCCGTGAACAGCCGCAGCGCCTCCGGCTCCTCCACCTGCACACCCGTGCGCGCCAGTACCGCCAGCGATGCCTCGTGGATTTGTTTCACCTGTTCATCAGTCAACGGTTTATACTGCCCGCCGACCAATCCCTTGTTGATCATCTTTTTCTTCCCTTTCTCTTACCCTCTATGCCGGCGCCAGCAGCGATTTTTCAGTGAGCAGAACCGGCACACCGAGCCTACGTGTTCGTCGTAACCAGGGCCCAATCCGATGAGTTGCGACACGGATTTGTGGGGCCACATCACGCACTGCTCGCTCAGGCGTACGCCGATGACCGATGGGTCAACGAGGCGGAATAGTTCGCGTTGTCCGCTCATCGGCCAGCCAACCAGCGAACCCGGGGCCAGGGATGGACTGACGCCCCAGCCTCGCTCTGCGGCTCGTTCTTCCGCAAGCTGGTGCAGTGCCTCACCGACTTGTCCCAGGGCCTCCACGCCCACGCTATCCAGCATGTAACCCAGCAGAGGATCGGTCTGTATCAACTCTCTCACCCGCTCTTCCAATGCCGGGCCGATAGTGCGCACCCCCACCAGCACCTCTTGTGCCTGGGCCAGCAAATCGGCGTGAGGGCCGATCATCAGCGACAGGTCAGCAGCAAGATGGAGTGTCTCTCCCTCGACTTTCTGCACCGGCCACCAGGCATACGCCGCCTGCGGTTGCCACAAGTCCGCCCCCAGGTCAATTGCTTTTTCGAGCGCCGTTCGCAGAACCGGCCGCGGGCGCACTCCCTGGGCTTGCAACACTTCCTGGGGATTGATAGTGATCTCTATTGCAGATAAAATCTCTGATTCGTGTTGCTTACACGACCATGAAGCTCTCTCTGACGACACCTTCCAGTTCCTCCGGCGTGAACTCGCGGGGGTTGGTCCTGGCGTTGACGTTGGCTGCGGCGCGCTTGATGAGCAGTGGCAGGTCTGCCTCGGCGATCTCCACCTCCGGCACCGCCAGTTCTGCAAACAGCGCCTCCACATCGCCCCGCACCTGCTCCACCAGTGGTTCGACGCGCGCAAACTTCTGCCCTAGCGCTGGCTGGTTGAACTCCAGAACGGGGGCCATGCAACGCATCAGGATCAGCCCGTGGGGCCACTCGTGGTATAGCCCGCCGGTGACGTTGCCGATGGCGTGCATCAACCCCAGCCCGGCGTGTAGCATCGCGGCACCGGTGAGCAGGCTGCCTTGCAGCATCGCGCTGCGCGTCCTCAGATCGTCGCCGTGCTCCACTGCCGCTCGCAGGTGGGATGCGATCAGGTTCATCCCTCCCAGGGCCAGCGTGTCGGTGATCGGCGTAGCAGCGCTGGAGACGTAGGCCTCCAGGCCGTGGATGAAAGCGTCCACTCCGGTGAAAAGAGTAGTCCTGGGGGGCAAGCTCAGCGTCAGTTCTGGGTCGAGCAGCGCCACGTCGGGCCACTTGGCGATGACGCTGTCCTTCATCCGCGCCTGCGTGTTACTGATGACCGCCCAGGGGGAGATTTCGCCGCCGGTGCCGGCGGTGGTGGGCACGGTACAGAGAAAAGCAGCGCCGCATCGCTCGGCAATGACTTTGCCGGCGTCCATTGTACTGCCGCCGCCGACTGCCAACACTGTGCTCGCGCCGGCAGCTTTTCCCCGCTCCGTCCCACGTGCTACCGTCTCCCACGAGGGGTTGGGCTCTACCTCGGCGAAGATCTCCACCCGCTCCCAGCCGCCTTCGTGTAGTCGAGTGGCGATGTGCTGCACCAGCGGTTGGGCCCACGCCTCCCCTGGTGCTACCAGTAGCAGGCACTCAGCGGCAGACGAGGGGGTAGCGTACTCGCCGATCCGTTCGATCAGCCCCGCGCCGACCAGCGTTCTGGTAGACCAGCGAAATTCGTACATCTTCATCTACCCCAACAGCGAGCGCGCCAGTTCGACCGCCGAAGCTGCGTCGGGCGCATAGCCGTCGGCGCCAATCTCGTCAGCCCAAGCCTGGGTGACCGGAGCGCCACCGACCATCACCTTGACTTTATCCCGCAGGCCGGCTTCCACCAGCGCGTCAATCGTGCGCTTCATCGCCGGCATGGTGGTGGTCAGCAACGCCGACATGCCGATCACGTTTGGCTGCTCCGTTTTGATCGCCTCGATGAATTTATCGGGAGGGGCATCGGTGCCTAAGTCAACGATCTCGAAACCACCGCCCTCCAGCATCATCGCCACCAGGTTCTTGCCGATGTCGTGCAGGTCGCCCTCGACGGTGCCCATCACGACCTTGCCAGCCGATGGCACGTCGCCCTCGGTTAACAGCGGACGCAGGACGTTCATGCCGGCGTGCATAGCCCGGGCGGCGATGAGTACCTCGGGTACAAACAACTCACCGTCCCGAAAGTCCACGCCAACCCGATCCATCCCGACGGTAAGCCCGTCGTTGAGCACCTCCACCGGGGTCAGCCCTTCATCGAGCGCCTTCTGCGTCAGTTCGGCAACAGCTTCGTCTTCACCGTCGTACAGTTTCTCCGCGATTTGTTTGAGTACGTCGTTCATTGGTTTTGATTCCTTTTCGTGTTTGCAATGGTCGGGCCGGCCACGACTGGCCGTGGCCGGCCCTTGCACTATGTCTTGCCCGATGGCTGCGCTAGTGCGATTCTATGGGCAGCTATCCACGAGGCCCTCAGACATCAAGAAGTCGCACGCTACGTCCACCGGGTCTTCCTCGTCAATGTCCACCCGCTTGTTCAGCTCCATCATCTTCTCGGTCGTCAGAGCCTGGGCAACGGGGTTAAGCACCGTGGCGACGCCGGGGTACTGGTCCATGATCTCTTTCCGTACCACGGGGGCCGGGTTGTAGACGGGGAAGAACTGCTTGTCGTCTTCCAGGTTGAAGAAGCCGAAGGCGGGGATGCGCCCGTCGGTGGCGAAGCCCATGGCCGTGGTGCACTGGTCATCCTGCAGCGCCTTGTAGGTCAGACCGGGGTCCATCATGATCACCTGGTCTTCATCGAACTGGAAGCCGTACAGTTCCTCCACACCCTTGAAGCCGTCGGGCCGGGCGTAGAATTCCTGATCGGTGCACAGGCTGGCGTCGCCGCCGCCGTTGATGTACGCGGCCAGGTCGGAGATGGACTTGATGCCCAACTCTTGACCCTTTTCCTGCTTCATCATTAGGGTGTAGGTGTTGTTGAAGGGGGCCATGTCCAGCCAGACCAGGCCATTGCCGGCGTCCTCAGCCTTGACCTTGTCATAACATTCCTGGGGATCGGTGATGGGTTCTTCGTGGCCCAGGAAGGCCATCCAGGCGGTGCCGGTGTACTCCCAGTACAGGTCAATCTCACCGGCAAGCAGCGCTTCGCGGTTGACAGAGGTACCGCCCAGGTTCGTCTGATCATCCACCTCATAGCCAGCGTCCTGCAGGGCGAGGACGGCGAGTTGCCCCAGGATGATCTGCTCGGTGAACTCCTT
>QMOE01000085.1 GCA_003648125.1 Chloroflexota bacterium | reverse complement strand
GAATTTCTGTGCCTGCCTGTCGGCAGACAGGCGTCTCTGTGAATCCTCCGTGAATCTCTGTGTAACTGATTTGGGTGTGTTTCAAATGAGTTGGATAGGCGCGCTTTCCATAGCGCGCGGTATGGAAACCGCGCCTACTTCTAACCGAAATGAAACGCACCCAACTGATTTTGGCCTCTTTGGAAAAGTGTCCGGTAGTGAATGATACTTGTAGTGGGGTTGATTGTCAAATCGTGAAGCTGATCGGTTTGACAAACTCGCATCTGCGAGTAAAATATCGGCAAGGTAATCCCGGCCTGGGCACGGAGAACTGGTGAGAAAACCAGGATTCTCCTCCGTGTATCCAAGCTCTGTAGTTTAATAGACCGAGTAGTCACGAATGTCGTTACCATTAGATTAAAAAACCAAATGGAGGTGAAACAATGTCAGACACGTTAGATCAAGTAAAGGGAATCATAGTTGACCTGTTGGGAGTAGAGCCAGGCCAGGTCGTGCCAGAGGCGCGTTTCCGCGAAGACCTGGAGGCAGACTCGCTCGATCTCGTCGAACTAATTATGGCATTTGAGGAAAAGTTCGACGGGGAGATCTCTGACGATGCGGCCCAGCAGATCAAAACTGTCGGCGAGGCAGTGACATACATTGATGAACGTATGCGTGCGTGAGACGCAGGCTGACGCAAGGCACGAGGCTATCGGCATCGTTCGCCGGTAGCCTTTTGCTTTGAAATAGCCCGTGCTGCACTCCCGCTGGCCTAATCTCATCGGAGGCAAAAGACATGGAATGTAACATCGAAAAGAACCTGGCCCAATGCACCTGCACCTATGAGCCTTGTTCCAGGAAAGGCAAGTGCTGCGAATGTATCCGCTACCACTGGCGGATGGGCGAACTGCCAGGCTGTCTATTTCCGCCGGAGGCGGAGCGCACTTTTGATCGTTCTATCGCCAACTTTGTCCGCATCTATGGTCAACGGTCGTAACCAAAGCGTAACACCTTAGCAATCCCCAAACACACCCTGCTGTGATATGCTGTTGACAGAATGGAGCACAAGATCAAACATCAAGTCACAGTACCGCAGCGGGTGCAGCGCGTGTTTTCATCGATCGGAATATGCGCGGCCACAATCGCCGCGCTGATTGCCTTGCTCGGTGAGCCAGCCGCAGCACCCGTGCGTGCCGAGATTCCCCCGCACCTGGGCTACGGCGTCAACGTGCGCCAGGAAAGCAACATTGACTCGCTCTTTGCGCCGCTGGGCTTTGAGTGGGTCAAATTGTGGGAAGAGTACGAAATAAACCCGCCGGCCACGAGGCTGCCGTACTATGTCCTGTTTACCATTGATTGCCGAGATGGCATGTGGGCAGACCTCAACGCCTGGGGAGATCACGTCGCAGGCATCGCTGAGGCCGGCCTGGGATTCGTCGAGGCCTACGAAATCTGCAACGAACCCAACGCCGAGCGTTTCTGGGGCGGACAGCCACCCGACCCGCGCGAGTACGTCCAGATGCTCCAGGTGGCCTACCAGCGCATCAAGGCAGTGGATCCAGGCGTCATCGTCGTCAGCGCGGGGTTGGCGCCGGTGGGCCGCATCGAGGGCGGCTGCTATGGGTTGAGTGGCAACGATTGCCACGCCATGGACGAGCGCGAGTACGCCCGCGTGATGTTCCTCTGGGGCGCGGGCAACCACTTTGACGCTTTTGGCTATCACCCTTACGGCTTTGCCTACCCGCCGGAAAAAGACCCCGGCAGTGTATCAAACGGATTTGCCTTCCGTGGGGCCGAGGTGATGCACAATCTGATGGAGCAGTACGGTCTAGGCCACAAGCCCATCTGGGCCACCGAGTTTAACTGGCTGCGTGAGTGGAACGATCCGCCATCCGATTGCCGCAGTGACTACAAGGCCAGTTTCGAGTGGATGGAGGTATCCGAGCAGGAGCAGGCCGACTATCTCACGGGGGCTTTCCAGTACGCCGACAATAACTGGCCCTGGATGGGGCCAATGTTCGTCTGGAACCTGGACTGGCACGATTATCACCTCTGGGATTGCGAGGCGGCCCGCTACTTTTCCATACTCAAAACCAGTCTCACGGCCCAGGGGTTTGCCCGTCCCGCTCCGGAGAGCCTGACCGAGTTTCGCCTGGCTCCAAACGGCATGTGGCACAAACTCGACACCTACCATACGCTGGCCTACGATGCGTTGGCGGCGATGGAGAAACGTCCCGGCAGTTTTGCCCCCAGGCTGATGATCACTCCTGACGCTCTCACCTTCCTGGTGGATGTGGACGAGCCGGGCGTCTACACAACCACGCTCCACCCGTTGAACGCCGGCTACCAGACGTTGACCTGGACGGCGACGGTGGTGGCTGGTTTGCCGGTGACACCCACCCTGGCGATCACCACCGGCCTCCAGAGCGCACCGCTAACAGTGACGGTGGACACCACCGGCTACGTCACAGGCACATTTACCGGGAGCATCACGGTGACGGCCACGACGACCGATGTGTTGGACTCGCCCCAGGTGATTCCAGTGACGCTGCGCGTCGTGTCGGAGGTGTACCGCGTGTACCTGCCGGTCGCGTTCCGCTCCGCGCCTTGACGAGTGACTGTGTCCTCCAACGTCTAATGAGTCGAGTAGGCGCGCTTTCCGTAGCGCGCGGTATGGAAATTGCGCCTACTTTTAACCGAAATGAAACGTATGATTTTTACCGCAGAGAACGCCAAGTTTTCTCATTTTATCTCTGTGAGATGATATTTTCTCCCAACTCTGCGATCTCTGCGGTAAGAAAAACGTCTCCGCCTGAACGGTTACAATCACGCTTCCCTTTTCATAGAAATTACACTATAATAAGTCACGTCACAAAGGAGTGTGCACCTATGAAACGCTTCCACTGGATTTTACTACTGGCCCTGGTAGCGGCATTGTCGCTGACCGGAGCGGTTCGCGCTCAGAGCAAATCATTTTACTGGGAACGCTTTGACGTGAACATAAAAGTCCTCCCCAACGGCGATTTCATCGTCGATGAGATACAAGAGATCGTCTTTACCAGCGGGGACTTTCACTTTGGCTATCGCAACATCCCGATGGGCCGGCTGGAGCACATCAGCGACGTGGAGGTGTGGGAAGGCAATCGGCAGTACGAGCAGGGCCACGGCGGGGAGTACACATTCGAGACCTACACGGACGAAGGGGATTTTATCGTCAAGTGGTACTTTCCCTACACCTCCAACACTACCCACTCCTTTGTCCTGCGCTACACCGTCCACGGCGGGCTGCGCTACTATGAGGGCGGCGATCAACTATTCTGGAAAGCGGTCTACCCCGACCGCGATTTTCCTGTTCACAACTCTACCGTCACGGTCTACTTACCGGAGGGCGCGCCGGGCGACCCGGTGAGTGTTTACGGCGCTGAAGCAACGATAGCAGGGCAAGGCAGCAGTACCGTGACCTTCACGGCCCAGGAGACGCTCGACCCCGATCAAGAACTCGAAGTGCGGGTGCAGTTCCCCCACGGCATCGTGCAGGGGACTGAGCCTGGCTGGCAAGCGGCCTACGACCGCCAGGCCGAGTGGGAGAGCAGTGATATCAAAGCGTGGCTCGACCTGGGGTTAGGCCTCATCGGCGCGCTTCTGATACTGGGCGGCCCGCTTTTCTTCCTGCTATTGTGGTACCTGCGCGGGCGCGACCCCAAAGTCGTGTTGCCGGCGGCCTACTTGCCCAAACCCCCCAGCGACGATCCGCCCGGCGTGGCCGGCACGCTGGTGGACGAAAAAGCCGACATGCAGGACATCATCGCCACGTTGGTGGATCTGGCGCGGCGCGGATATCTCACCATCGAAGAGGAGCGCAAGTCCGGCTTCTTTGGAATTACCAGCTTTGACTTTATTTTCCATCGCACCGAAAAGAGCGCCGACGACCTGCTGCTTTACGAGCGCACGCTGTTACGCAAACTGTTGGGCCGGCGCAGCGAGCGGCGCATGTCCTCCTTGAAAAACAAGTTCTACAATGCCGTTCCCAAGATTAAAAAACAACTTTACAAAGAAACGGTCAAGCGCAAGTACTTTCGCGCCAGCCCCGACCAAACTCGCAAACGGTACGTCGGTTGGGGAACTGCGTTGCTGATGATGGCCATATTCGGAGGTATGTTCCTATCTGCGGCATTGAGCAAGTACACCAATATGATAATCTGCCCAGTGATTGGAATGGGCATCACCGGCCTCGGGATGATCATCATAGGGCAGTGGATGCCGGCCAAGACGCGCAAAGGGGCCGAGCAAGCCGCATGGTGGGACGCCTTCAAGCGCTACCTGGACGAGATTGAGCGTTACACCGACCTGCAACGGGCCACGGACCAGTTTGAAAAATACTTGCCCTACGCCATCGCCTTTGGAGTGGATCGGAGTTGGGTGCGCAAGTTCTCGCGTCTGGAGACGACCCAGATGGCCTACGTGCCGATCCCGCTGTGGTATATCCCGACCGGCGGCGGGCGGCGGGCGCCCGGACTGGGTAGGGCGGTGGGTAGCAGCGGCAGCGCGCCTTCGCTGCAACAAATGTCAGACGGTATGGCAGGTGGGTTACAGAGCATGTCGGATGGGCTTACCTCGATGCTCAACACGGCCGGCAGCACGCTATCCAGTTCCCCCAGCAGCTCAGGCAGCAGCGGAGGTGGCGGCGGCGGTGGGGGTGGAGGCGGCGGCGGGGGAGGATTTGGATAATGAATACAGGCAAAATTATCGGGCTGATCCTCGTCGTCGCTGGCTTGGGCGTCTGCCTGTTGAGCGTGTTGTGGATCGGCACGGGCTATTTCTCCGACAACTATACCAACCTGACTGCCCCGGTGCTGGGGTTAGGACTGGCGTTCATCATCGCCGCCCCCCTCGTCGGCGTGGGCCTCTTTATGCTCGTCAAAGGTCAACGGGAAGCGGCCGAGTTCACCGAGGTCGAGAAAGAACGCAAACTGCTGGGGATGGTGCAGGCGCAAGGCCGGGTGCAGATCTCGGACGTGGCCCTGGAACTGGACACCAGCCGCGATCAAGTCAAAGCGTGGGTCTACGATCTGGTGAACAAGGGACTGTTTGCCGGTTACATCAACTGGGACAATGGGCTGCTCTACTCCCGCGATGCGGCCCAACTGCGCGGAAACAAGTGTCCCAGTTGTGGCGGTAAAGTGGAACTGGTCGGCCAGGGCGTGGTCGAGTGCCCCTACTGTGGGGCAGAGATATTCCTGACGGGCTAGAGATGCAACCGGGTACGCGCAAGCTACGTATACAATAGCGGACGAGAGTTGTGCATCGCTATTTCTCGCTAAATCCGGCATTGAGAGAGAATGTTATGACCACGGCAAGGCTGCCTTTCGACACCAGCAGATTGATTGAAATATGTCGCGCCAATGATGTTGCAATGGTGGGAGTCTTTGGCTCTATGGCGAGGGGAGAAGCAACTGCCCAAAGCGACATTGACCTGTTGGTTCGTTTCTCAAAGAACAAGAGCCTACTCGCGCTCGTGGCGTTGGAACGCGAAATCTCAACAGCGCTCGACAGAAGAGTGGATCTGTTAACAGAAGCTGCCATCAGCCCGTATATCCGCGCCAGGGTCAAAAGTGAGCTTGAGGTGATTTATGAAACAACGTGAATCCCTATTTCTCCACCATATTTCGGATGCAATCACGAGGATCGAGCAATATGTGCGGGGGCTTGACCAAAAAGGTTTTGACGACAACGCACTGATTCAGGATGGAGTCATCCGGCAAATTATGATTATCGGCGAAGCTGTCAAGTTGCTTCCCAATGAATTGCGTGACAAACACGCCCATATCCCGTGGCAGGATATCGCCGGAATGCGCGACAAGCTCATTCACCGCTATTTTGGAGTTGACCTCGAAAAAGTCTGGCTGACCCTACAGGATGATTTACCCGTTCTCAAGTCAGAAGTGAGCAAGATATTGAAAGAGATTGAAGAAAGTAACGACTAACTAGCGACCTACCAAGAAACTGGTCAATCCAAGTAAAAGAAATAGGAGGCTTACAAATGGGAGACATTCTCGAAAAAGTAACGGGCAGTCGCACGGCGCTGGAAAAGCTAACCGACTTTATCCCCGGCTGGAGCGGTTATCAAAAGCGCCAAACCAGTCGCAAGGCGGATCAACTCTTGCGCAAGA
Source organism: Chloroflexota bacterium (assembly GCA_003648125.1). The sequence continues at coordinate 1,761 of QMOE01000085.1, read as the reverse complement.
CGCTGGCCGAAAAGCTGGCCGGTCAGCGCCGCAAGCTCGACGTGGTACAGAAAGAGTTGATCAATCACGGCAAGATGGATTTTTTGGACGACGTCGGCAGCGCGGTGACGCAACTTCAGACCTTTGGCGACCGTATCCGACTCGCCACCTATGGTTACTCTGGCATGTTCGACGCCGACAAGGTCAACGAGGCCGAGTTGGAACAGATGTACAACTTTGACGCGGCCTTGTTCGAGTACGTGGATCGGTTGGATGCGGCCAGCGACCGGCTGCGGGAGGCCGTCTCCATCGGCGAGGGACTGGCCGAGACAGTCCGCATCGTTCAAGACATCTGCCGCGAGGCCAACAGCACGTTCGACCAGCGCGAGCACCTGATATTGGGAAGCCAGTAGAAAACAGGTTTTTAGCTTAATCTAAGGAGGTAATTCAAAATGGCGCGAATTTTCGACATTGTTCAATTCGTAGACGAATCCAGTACAGAAATGGTGCATCGCATCCCCGAACGGGGTTCCGGCGACTTTCGGATCGGCTCACAGGTGATCGTGCGCGATAGCCAGGCGGCGGTCTTTTTCCGCGACGGCCGCTCGCTAGATGTCTTTGGCCCCGGTTCTCACACCATCGCCACCGCCAACATCCCGTACCTGGTGAATATAATCGGCAAAGCGTTCTCCGGCGATACCCCGTTCAAGGCCGAGGTCTACTTTGTCAGCCTGCGCGAGTTCACTGACCTAAAGTGGGGCACGCCGACGCCGATCACCATCAAAGACCCGATACTGGGTATGGCCCGCGTGCAAGCGCGTGGCTCTTATGCGGTTCAGATCACCGATCCCCAGCTCTTTGTCAACAAGATCGTCGGCACGCAGGGCATGTACCGCACGTCCGACATACAGGGCTTTTTCCGCTCCATGATCCTGACCAAACTGACCGACTTGATCGGCGAGATGGACAAGTCGGTGATCGAGTTGGCCGGGATGGCGGAAGAGCTGACCATGGGCGCACGGGCCAAGGCGACCGAGGAATTCGAGGCGCGCGGCATCACCCTGACGTCGGTCTACGTCGAGTACGTCGGCCCGACCGAGGAAACGGCCAAGGCGATTGACGAGCGGGCCTCGATGGGCGCGCTGGGCGACATGCAGGCTTATATGCAGTTTCAGGCGGCGCGGGCCATGCGCGACGCGGCGCAGCAACCCGGCGGCGGTGGCATGGCCGGCGCGGGAGTGGGACTGGGAGCGGGCATGGGCATGGGCGCGGCGATGGCGCAGATGATGGGCCAGAGTATGCAGCAACCGGCGCAGCAAGCTGCCCCGGCGGCGCCTGCCGCCCCCGCCGCTCCTCAAACAGCCGCGGACATCCAGGCCACGCTAGATAATCTGGATATGCGATTGGCCGCCGGCGAGTTAAGCGAGGCTGTCTACACCAAGCTGTACAGTAAGTGGGAGGCCAAGCTAAAGGCAATGGGCGGGTAGCCTCTGCCGGCCGCTGAACCACTGCAACGCCATTCAAATAAAGCCCTCACCCCCAGTTGCGCTCTATAGAAAAAAGGGCGACTTGCTCTTTGCCAGCGTGCTGGACAAAGTTAAGGAAAACTTGGGGTGAGGGCCTGTTCACGTATGAGAACTTGCTATCGGACACTTTTTGCCAAATTCCTGTTACACAGAGATTCTTTGAAGGGGATCGTGATTAAATAACTTGCCCACTTGGGCTGAATAACACAGCGAGCATCCACCGCTTGAGTAGCGAGCGTCGGTTGAGTAGACCTTT
>QMOE01000084.1 GCA_003648125.1 Chloroflexota bacterium | reverse complement strand
TCCAGCATCTTGCGATTCAAGCGCACCAGGTCGGCGATCAGGCCGATCAAGCAGACCTGGAAACCGACGATGGTCAAAATGGCTGCCAGGATGAGCGACTGAATTTTGCCGGCGCCAAAGCCAGCCAGGAAATAATAGACAAAGCGCGCTCCTAACGCCCCCCCCACGGCGATCAGTGTTCCTCCGAGCGTCATAAAGACGCGCATGGGGCGGTACATGATGTAAAAGCGCACGATGGTGACAATCGAGAGCGCCACAAAGGACGGGATGCTGCGGATGAGGCGCGACCGGCGCGTCTGCGGATTAGTCCGTACCGGGACGTAAACGACGCGCATATTCCGCGCCCCGGCCTGGATGAGCGTCTCCAACGTATAAGTGTAATCGCTGAGAACGGTCAAGCGCAGCGCAGCCTCGCGGGTGAGGGCGCGGAAACCGCTGGTGGCGTCTGGAATAGCGATGCCGGAGGCCCGTTCCACCACCCAACTGCCCCAGCGTTGCAGCAATCGTTTGAGCGGCGAGAAATGTTCCGAGGCCGCTACCTCCCGGTCGCCGACGACGATGTCGGCCTGCTCGTCCAGGATGGGCTGAATCAGCCGCGCGACATCCTCACCCCGGTACTGATTGTCGGCGTCGGTGTTGACTATGAGATCAGCGCCGACTCGCAGAGCCGCCTCCAGCCCGGCCTGGAAAGCGGAAGCCAGCCCGCGATTCTGCTTCAAACGGACAATATGATGCACCCCCAGTTCCCGCGCCACAGCGACTGTATTATCCGTACTGCCGTCGTCCACCACCAGGTACTCGATCACGTCCACCCCCGGCAGCGCGCGCGGCAAATCGCCCACCGTCTGGGGAAGGGTGATCTCCTCATTGTAGCACGGAATCTGAATGACGAGTTTCACCGCTACGTCAGAAAGCCCCCAACTGACACCCGCTCATACGCACGCCCAATTTTTCCACCGCGTTGGAAACGTGCAACTTGGGCATCCCGAAGCGGGCCGCGATGGCCCAGGCGACCGGGCATGGCAACCGGCCCAAAATCAATCCCTCCTGGATGGCCTGCTCCAACTCTGGCGGCACATCCTCGGCCGGCTTGACGATGCTCTTTGGCTCGCCATAGCCGAACAGCCCCAACTGGCAGCGGGAGAGGTGCACCTCTAGTTCGTTGGCCGCATTCCCCACCCTGTGCGGCGCGACCTCCAACTCCTCAGCGATGCGAAAAGCATCCGCGCAGCGCAGCGTTCCACTATTTATCCTCTCCTGCACTGCTGCTTTGACTTGCTCATCACTCACTTTGCTACTCGTACTCATTCTTCCCCCACGATGCGCTCGTAGAGCGCCTCCAATTCCTCTTCAGAGTAAAAATGGATCACGATCCGCCCTCCCGCGCCACTGCGCTTCAGATTCACCTTGGTGTCCAGCGCCTCGCGGAAGCGCGATTCTAGCGCCCGCGTCTCCGGGGAAACCATGGGCACAGGCCGCTGCTTCTCGCCCTGGCCGAGCAAACGGCGCACCAATTCCTCCGTCTGCCGCACGTTCAATCCCTGTTTCAGAACCGTCTTGAGCGCGGCCTCCTGCGCTTCCTCCCGTTCCAATCCCAGCAACGCGCGGGCATGCCCCTCGCTGATCCTGTCCTCGAGCAGCGCCTCCTGCACGGGACGGGCCGCCTTTAACAGCCGCAACGTGTTGGCGACCGCCACCCGGCTCTTGCCCACCCGCCGCGCCACCTGTTCCTGGGTCAGGCCGAATTCGTCTATCAACTGGCGGTAGGCTATGGCCTCTTCCAACGCATTCAAGTCGGCCCGCTGGACGTTCTCCACCAGCGCCAATTCCAACATCTCGCTAGAGGCCACATCCTTCACAATGACGGGAACTGTGGCCAATCCGGCCAACCGCGCCGAACGCCAGCGCCGCTCGCCGGCGATCAGTTGATAGCCGTCGGGCGCTCTGGCGACGATCAACGGCTGGATGATGCCGTGTTCCTCGATGGAGGCCGCCAATTCTACCAGGTCTTGATCGCGGATCGTCGAACGGGGCTGATGGGGATTGGGCGTGATGGAAGCGAGAGTGACCTCGGCCACACCCTGCGCCACCGCCTCTTCCTTGGCGGTGGGAATCAGCGCCCCCAGACCTTTGCCCAGTCCCTTACGTGGTGTCATCTCTCACCTCACGCTGATTGTCGCAATCGTTCATCGGACAGCAATAACTCCCGCGTCAACTCTGCGTAGGCCACTGCCCCCGCCGAACGGGGCGCGTAGGATATGATCGGCTCGCCGTAACTAGGGGCCTCGCTCAAGCGCACGCTGCGTGGGATGATCGTCTCAAAGACCCGGCCGGGAAAGTGACGCCGTACCTCTTCGATCACCTGCCGAGAAAGCGTCGTGCGCGAGGCGTACAGTGTCATCACCAGCCCGCGCAAACGCAAGTCTGGGTTGAGAGCCTGACGTACCAACTCAATCGCGCGCGATAGCTGCGATAGCCCCTCCAGCGCCAGGTACTCGCACTGCACGGGGATGATCACCCCATCGGCGGCGGCCGTCAGCCCGTTCACTGTCAGCAGGCCCAGGCTGGGTGGGCAGTCAATCAGTACGTAATCGTATCGCTCGTTCAGGCTCGGGCCTTGCATCGCCTGGCGCAAACGATATTCCCGCTGCGGCAGGCTGACCAGTTCTACCGTCGCGCCAGCCAGCGCCGGCGAGGACGGGATCAGGTCGAGGCGCGGCCGGGCGGTGGATTGCACGACTTGAACCAATGGGACGTCGCGCACCAGCAAGTCGTAAGTAGAGAGCCGCGCGGCCCGCTTATCTATCCCCAGGGATGAGGTGGCGTTGGCTTGCGGGTCAATGTCAATGATCAAGACGCGCTGGCCCCCATACGCCAGGCAGGCTCCCATGTTGACCGCCGTGGTGGTCTTTCCGACCCCGCCTTTCTGGTTCGCCAGCACATAGATGATCGGCATCCTGGCCTACCTTACCCCCAGATTCAACTCGCAACGAGCGATCTCCTCTCGGGTCGGCGTGGAGTCCAACCCCGCCCGCGTCACCGAACCAGCGGCGACGCAATTGGCAAAGCGGGCGGCCAGCCAGGGATCGTCACTGCGCTGCAACCAGACGAAGAAAGCCGCCGCAAAAATGTCACCCGCGCCGGTGGGGCCTATCTCATCCACAACCGGGGCCGAGAAACGGCGAGCACGGCCGTCCACATAAACCGTACAACCCGCCACCCCCTGGGTCACGACCAACACCCGCGTCTGAGCAGCGTAGCGGGCTATCAGTGATTCATCGCCCGCCACGTCCTCCTCGCTCAACACCACGCCGTCGGCACGGGCGAGCCAGGGTTCTGCATCCTTCCATCGACAGCCACTCACACGCCCCGATTGGTCCCAGCGCCGCATCCATCCCTGTGGAGTCACGCCCACGAAACCGTCTCCAAATGCATCAACCAGCGCTGGGTCGCACTCGTGGGCCACCGGGCCAACGTGGACAATTCTTGCCCGCCAGTCCGGTGGCACCATCTCTGGCGTCAGCGTCTCTGCGACGGTATGCAGCACTTGTCGCCGCCCGGTGGCAGTGTAGATGTTCTCGAACGTAGTCGTCGCGGTGGCTGGGATGTGGGCCACCAGAATACCATCCAATATCCGGCTCAGATTAAGGGTGGGATCGGTGCTGGTGACGACGCCGACACGGCAGTCCAACGCCCGCGCGGTGCGGGCAGCATAAGAAGCCGTCCCGCCAATCGTAAAAGTGCCGTTCACCAGGTCGCGGGTCGCGTGACCAATGACCAGATAATCTAAATCAACCATCCGGTAGTCCCTACCGGCAATCAGCGGGGAATGATGGTAACTTTGCGTCGCTCGCCCTCACCGATGCTCTGGGTGGTCACTTGGGAATGGTCGCGCAACGTTATGTGGATGATACGCCGCTCGTTGGGGGGCATAGGCTCCAACGTCACCGTGCGGTCGGTACGCACGGCCTGTTCTGCCATGCGGCGGGCCAAACGTCGCAGTGACTTTTCTCGATGCGCTTTGAATCCCCCCACGTCCACCACCAGCCATGCCCGACCCGCCAACTCGCGGCTGACGATCAATCGGGTGATGCGTTGCAGCGCATCCAGGGTCTTGCCGCGATAGCCGATCAATACGTCGGTATCCGGGCCACGCACGTCTAGCACCAGCGGAGGCTTCCCTTCGTCACCTGAGGCCGGTTCGGCGCGGCGCACGTCAATCTGGATTTCTTCCATGCCCATGAGGGCCAAAAGCTCGTACAATACTCCTTGGGCTATCCCGGCTTCCCCCTTGTCGTCCTCTTCGACCACAGTCGGTTCTACAACGGGCAGCGGAGAGGCCGGCTCCTCTGGTATCGCAGGAACCGGGCGCGGTTTGATAGTCAGGCGCACGCGGGTTTCCCGCGCTCCCAGTCCAAACACGCCTCGTCCACCCTCGTCCAACACCTCGATCTCAACTGCATCACGAGTAACTCCCAAGCCCACCAGCCCTGCCTCGACGGCAGCTTCGACATCCACCCCGCTGGCCTCAATCTCCTGCTCCATTTCCGCCATGTACCAATATCCTCCAAAAGCTCAACCATTGGGCAGGCACAAGGCCCCCTGCCAGATACACTTTATTGCTTGCGCGGCTTCAATTGTAACTTTCCCTTGTCCCCGGTCGCTGCGCCGTTGGTCTTGATAAAATAGTATTGGACGACCCTGAGCAAGCTAGAGATGATAAAGTAAATGGAAAGCCCCGTCGGATAGCTGAGGGTGAAGAACATCATCATCAACGGCATTGTCGTCTGCATCATCTGCATCTGCTGGGCCATTCCCCCAGCCTGCGATTTGTCATCGCTGCTGACGGGGGCCGTGGGCGGGGTCATTAGCTTTTGCTGTAGCCAGTAGGTGATAAAGACCAGAACTGGCAGGCTATACGACCACCACTGGGCCGAACTGGGCGGCTGGCCCAGATCCATCCCCAGGAACGTGCTCTGTAGCGGCACCAGCCCAGTAATGCCGGGCAGCCACTTGTAGATGTGATGGGAAAACTGGAGCAGGTCCAAAGGCGTAGAGGGAATGCAGTACTTGATGGCTCCGATGAGGCCAAACCAAATCGGCATCTGGATCAGGAGCGGCAGGCATCCCTGCATAGGGTTGACACCCGCCTCCTTGTACAACTTCATCTGCTCCTGGGCCAATTTCTCCTTGTCTTTGGCGTACTTTTTTTGCAGCTTTTGCAGTTCCGGCTGGAACTCTTGCATCTTGCGCGACGACTTTTGCTGGCTCAACGTCAATGGCAAGGTAATCAAAGTGATTACGAGAGTCAGCACGACGATAGCTGCGATGGTACTGTGCCCCAGAAACGTGTAAAGGAGCAGTGTTACATTAGCGAACGGGTAAGCGAGAAAATACACAGTTCATCCTTCCTTATTCTTCTTCAACCACAGGCGGATAGGTCCATATCTCACGCCCGTTATCCACGTGCAGCGCCAGTATGCGGTACGTCCCCTGGATCAACGTTCCATACACCGTTTCTCCATCCACCACCACCGGCGCAAGCATCTGTCCTTTGTTCTCTACAGACCACAGTTTGAAGCCATCAGCGGTATCTAGTGCGTACAGGATTCCGTCCTGACTGCCGATGAACAGTTCGCTTCCGTCCTCAGATAACACCGGCCCAGCCCGTACCTGTACATCGAGTGCCTTGTACCAAACTTGATGGCCTGTGGTATCCACGGCGTAGACGTTTCCGTTCACGTCAGCCGCGTAGACGGTGTCGCTGTAAACCACCGGCCCACCCCAGAACCAGTTCTTGCCGGAGAAACTCCACAACTCACTCCCAGAAGCGGCATCCACGGCGTGGAGCTTGTCGTCGAAAGCACCGATGTAGAGCACCCCCTCCGAAAGCGCCGGTGTCCCGGCGAAGGCTCCATCGGCCTGAAAATCCCACTGCACGCCCCCGTTAGAGAGGTTCAGCGCGTAGAGATGGTGGTCCATTGAGCCAACGTATACCGTGTCCTCGACGATGAGAGGCGTGGCCCACACCCGATGACCGGTCTCAAAGCTCCACTTGAGCTCGCCCCGTTCGACGTCCAGCGCATAGACGTTGCCATCGCTGTTGCCGATGATGAATAGGCCGCCGCCCAGCGCCCCACCCTCGACGTACTGCCCTTTGGCCTCGTCAAAGCGCCACAACTCGCGGCCGGTATCGGCTTCCAACGCCCAAACGATGTTCTTGGGCTGACCGAGGAAACCGCTCGGCGGCACCTGCGAAGCCACGATTACGCGCTCCTCGTCCACTGCCGGGGTAACGTAAAAATTCCCGCGTCCATCTTCCTTCGGGTTCTTGGGAAAAGCCCACAGAGGCTCACTGTCCTCCGTGTTCAGCGCTCGGGCCTGTTCCAGGTCGGCCACGTACATCCGTTCCCCCACGATGGTTATTCCAGTCCAGCTAGTGGGCTTGCCACTGCCTGAACATCCACTTGCACCTAAAAGTAACGCCGCCAACACCACTAACAAGATGTACCGGCGGCGGGTCAAAAACCAATTCAATTATCTATCCTCCCATTAATTAGGAACAGGGTCATACCCGCCCGGGTTTAAGGGATGGCAGCGGGCGACCCGTTTGACGGCCAGCCAGCCACCACGCCAGGCGCTGTAACGGAAAATAGCGTCGGAGCCATAGCGGGAACAGGAAGGGGAAAACCGGCACGTAGGGGGAAGCACACGCGAGAAAGTTGTCTGGTAAAGGCGAATCAGGCCTAAAAGAACTGCCCTCATATCTCTTCCTATCGTGTAGGCCCACTCGTTGCATCTTGATTGTATATCTCGGACTCGCCCAACCTGGCCCGTTTCAGCAACGACGCCAGCGCTTTTTCGACCTGAGGCTCTTTTACCTCGAGAATCCTCGCGCGCGCGACCAACATCACATCCCACCCGACCCCGAACTGGGGGTAGAGGCAGCGGGCCGCCTCGCGCAAAAGTCGCTTGGCCCTGTTACGCGCCACCGCGTTCCCCACCCGGCGGCTGGCCGTGACCCCAACGCGGCTGAAATCGAAATTATTGGGCCGTGCCACCAACACCAGCAAAGAGTGAACCCACGATTGCCCTTCATCGTACACCCGCCGCACGTCGCTCTCGTGCCGCAGCCGGATACGTTTTTCCATCCACCGATAGCAAGCTTTGCCAGACCTCTAGGCCCGACGTCGCGGGCGCTGCGAGCTTTCCTTCCAGTTTGATTTCTTAGCCCACTCTCTAGTCACAGTTAAACGATGGCGACCTTTCTGCCGCCGTGCTTTGAGCACTTTTCTCCCACCCGGCGTAGACATCCGGGCACGGAAGCCATGAGTGCGCATACGCTTGCGCTTCTTGGGTTGATATGTTCGCTTCGGCATCACATCCTCCTAAAACTAGCGGTTGGCAGTTAGCGGCTATGCAATCGCCAACGGCCAATCGTCGGGCCATTATACCCCAAATAATGAGTAAGTCAATCTATGCCGTCTGGCGATTACCCACATCTCACCACAGAGGCACAGAGAGCACAGAGAAAACACTAGAATATCCTATCTCGGTGTTCTCTGTGCCTCTGTGGTGAAAAATGATCGCCTCGAATAGACATCTCTACATACTTGTGGGTAATCACCACATGCCGTCATTCTCTTGTCCCCACTCCCCCCCTGTGTTATACTTTGAGTAATGATCAAACGCGCACTCGTATACGCTGCCCTGTTCGTGTGCCTGCTATCCCTGATACTGGTTTACCTGGATCAGGACAATCCCCCCCCACCCCTCAACCGCGTCGCTGTCTGGATGCCTTCCTCGTGGGATAGCGAACGTGCCCGCGCCTCGTGGGAGATCAATCGTGCCCACATCCAGGAACTCTCGCCGGTCTGGTATCAGCTTGCCCCTAGCGGTGATGGCTCCATC
>QMOE01000083.1 GCA_003648125.1 Chloroflexota bacterium | reverse complement strand
TTTGGATGAGGCCACCCCTCCTACGTCACCACTTTCTACGCCGACGGAGACTCCTCCGACCAGCACCCCAGTTCCTACGCCGATGGAGACTCCTCCGACCGCCACCCCAGTCTCCACGCCAGTTTCACCCCCGCCATCCTCCTTGCCGGTCGTGACGCTTGACCAGGTGGCGGAAACCTGGCTCACGTGGGACGTCACCGCGCTGATGCAAGACTACCTTTCGGGAGACGCTGCCGACTATGGTCTGGCTTTGGCATCCGCGCCCGACCCCAACGCCGACCCGGAAGCGGCGAGCGATCTACTCGTGGCGCGCTGGTTGGACACTCGAGACCCAGAGACGATACCCTATCTCATCGTCGAAATCAAGGTACACCCAGTCACGGCGACGCCCGCGCCGGTGCTCCCCTCGGCCGGTGGGGCTGCTGGGTGGCGGACCGGGGGGTTGCTGCTCGTCGGCGCGGCGCTGCTGGTGCTGGGATTGACAGCGCGGCGCAGGTAGGAGAGCATGCTTCTTCCAGGTCGGGGCAGTCCCATGCGGCAAGAACTAGAGTTGCCTTAGATGACGAAACGTAGTATAATCTGCAAACTCTGCCCCCTGGGGGACGAAAGTTTGTGAGGACATTGTGTAATGAATCTAATCGAATCATTGGAACGTCAATTAGAACCCAATCCAAATATCCCCGAGTTGAACCCGGGCGATACCGTCAAAGTACACTTGCGCATTATAGAGGGTGAGCGCGAGCGAGTGCAGGCCTTTCAGGGCACTGTCATCGGTATGCATGGGAATGGAGCGAGCACCAGCTTCACCGTGCGACGCATCGCTTCCCACGGTATAGGCGTGGAGCGTACTTTCCCGCTCCACTCGCCGCGCGTCGAAAAGGTCGAGGTTTCGAGGCGGGCGCGAGTCCGTCACGCTAAACTCTATTACCTGCGGGGACTGCGAGGCAAGCAGGCTCGCCTCCGAGAAAAGCGCTCTCAATAGTCCCGGCGGGTCATTTCCCGAACCATCCCGAGGTGGGCGTAGGGGGACATACCTACGCCCCTTTTTGCGTGTCGGTATGGCTGAGAAAACGTCACGTGGGGGGCAAGTTGTAGGTCACGCTTGTAGCGTGAATTCCGGGCGAATCGTCGTGCTGCAAGCACGACCTACAAAAGTCAGTAATTTGAGCCTCGCTGGTGTCATTGCGAGCGTAGCGAAGCAATCTCCCGCTTTCAAATGCAAGCAGCGTCAAGATTGCTTCGTCGCTGCCGCTCCTCGCAATGACAGGCTGAGCAGTTGCTAATTCGAAAAGATGTCGTCCAGGTCATCAGGAGGCCTCACTCAATGACTCTTCCCGTCATCGGCATCACCGGCCACACCGACCAATCCGCCCGCCCGCCCAATCGCCCCCTCTTTGCCATCAACCAGCCTTACGTTCAGGCTGTTGAATTGGGCGGGGGCGCTCCGGTGATCATCCCTCCGCACGTAGAGGAGGAGGGACTAGGCGCTATCTTTGAACATCTCGACGGCCTGATTCTCTCCGGCGGCGGCGACATCTCACCGGCGTCGTACAATGAGGACGACAGCGGATTGCTGCGACGTGTGGACGAGCAGCGCGACCAGACGGAACTCGCGCTGGCGCGATGGGCGCTGGCGAAAGGACTGCCCCTGATGGCAATCTGCCGGGGCGCTCAAGTACTCAACGTCGCGACCGGGGGAACACTCATTCAAGACATCTCCACCCAAGTTCCCGATGCTCTCTCTCACAGCAACCCCATTTCCGGTCGCCTTATGCACGCGGTGGTTCATACTATCGAGGTGGCAGATGGTAGCCGGCTGGCGATGTTGTTGGGAGCTGGCGAATTGGGCGTGAACAGCTCCCACCATCAAGCAATCAAAACTATCGGCACGGGGCTAGTCATCACCTCCCGCGCTCCCGACGGTGTCATCGAGAGCCTGGAAGCGCCCACCCATCCCTTTTGCATCGGCGTGCAATGGCACCCCGAGAGAATGGTCGAAAGCCATCCCGTGATGCGCTGTCTCTTTGAGGGATTGGTCAAGGCAGCTCGGGCTGGTTAGAATGTTGCGCCCACGTCGCCTGGCGATTGCCATCTCGCTGTTGATCTTGACGGCCTGCGCGCCGGCGCCCACACCCACCCATACTCCTATCCCTACATCCACTCACACCCCCACCTCCACACCCGATTACACGCCCACACCCACCCACACTCCAACCACCGTACCCAGCCCTACGCAAGTCACCGAGCCAATCCGCACCCCCATCCCTGATGATGATCACGCCGGCCTGGATGCACTGTTGGCCGAGCCTCCCCTCCGTCCCTTTGACTATACCGTCATCAACCCCGATCCCCCCCGCCGGGTTCCCAACGCCATCAGTGCCTTCTGGGTCACCGACGGAATCACCAGAGAGCGGCGGGAAATACAGGGCCGCCTGCGCGTGCAGACCGAGCACGTCGCCATGTGGGTCGAGGAAGGGGTGTGGCACGATGTACGCGAATTGGAGAAAGCGGCAACTTTCTTCGAGACGCAAATCTACCCCATCGCCCGCGCCGCCTTCGGCTCCGAGTGGACACCAGGGGTGGATAACGACCCGCACATCCACGTTCTGCACGCCACTGACCTGGGGGAAGACGTGATGGGTTACACTTTTAGCAGAGACGAGTTCCCCCACGATCTGTACCCCCTTTCCAACGAGGCCGAGATGATCACCGTCAGCACCGAGCAAGTCCAAGTAGGCAGTCCAGCTTATTATGCTCTGCTGGCGCGTCAGTTCCAGCGTCTCATTCAATGGGCCCAGGATCGAAACGAGGAGCGATGGGTGAAGGAGGGGCTGGCGGAACTGGCCGTCCATTTGAACGGTCTGGACACGGGCACTGTCGAGCGAGATTACCTAAAGCACCCCGACACAGCGCTCACCACCTGGGACGACGCAAGTGCAGCCGCCCATCGGGGAGCTGCCTATCTCTTTACCACCTACTTTCACGAGCGTTTTGGCGATGCGGGTACACAGGCGCTGGTGGCTCAACCACTCAACGGGGTAGCCGGATTTGATGCCACGCTGGCAGAGTTGGAGACGGATTTGACCTTTGAGGATTTCTTCGCCGAGTGGCTGGCGGCCAACTATTTAGATGATGATCAGCCCAAGCGTGGCTACGTCACCCTGGACCTGGAACTGCCCGCGCCCACCGCCGTCTACGAGAACTATCCGGCTGCGGTGGAATCATCCGTTCAACAATTCGGTGCGGACTATATCCTGCTGCGAGGCGACCAAGACCTCCACATCCAGTTCACCGGGGCGACTGCGACTCCCTTGTTGAACGTCCTGCCCCACAGCGGGCGCTACTTTTGGTGGGCCAACCGCGCCGACGAATCGCTGACCACGCTCACCCGCGCCTTTGATCTCTCCGCGGTCGAGCAGGCGACGCTGACCTATTGGACGTGGTACAATATCGAGCCGGACTATGACTATGCCACCGTCGAGATTAGCAGCACCGGCGGGGAGCAGTGGCAGATGCTCTCCCCTCCCTCCGGCAGCGATGCCGATCCGCACGACAATAATCCAGGCTGGGGCTACACCGGCGCTAGCGAAGGGTGGATGTACGAAGAAGTAGACTTGACCCCCTGGGTCGGGGGCGAGGTGCTGGTGAGGTTCGCATATTTGACTGACGAAGCGGTGGTCGGGGCGGGCTTTGTGCTAGACGACGTCGCCATCCCCGAGATTGGTTACAGCGACGATGCGGAGACTGGAGAGGGCGGATGGGAAGCAGCCGGCTTTGTGCGCACGGATGATTTCGTGCCCCAGCGCTACCTGGCGCTGTTGATCGGACTGGGCGAAACCGCTACAATCGAGCGGCTGCCGATGGAGAAAGATCAAACAGCAGAGTGGACAGTGGGACTGGGAAGCGAAGGCTGGCGCGAAGCAGTGCTCGTGATCTCTGGGCTGGCGCCAATCACCACTCACCCGACGTTGTACGAGATGACGATTTCAAGACCCTAAAGGCTGTCAGAAGCCAGGTTTTTCGGAAAGAACCTGGCTTCTCCTTCGTTATAAGGTCTATGCCTGGGGCTGCTCGGGTGTTGTTTCGATAGTGACCGCGTTGCCGCGCTTGAAAGCCTCCAATTGAGCTTCCAGTTCAGCCCGACGGGCAGCGGCGGCTCGTTTCCCTTCCTCGATCAATCCCTGCGCGCGGGTGCGCATCCGCTCCTGTAACTCGGTCCCCGAATAAGGAGCCAGCAGCATCGCGGCTGCCACCCCAACCACTGCCCCGGCCAGCAACCCGGCCAGGAAGCTAAACCCTTTTCGCATCTTTACCTCCTCGAATACTCAATCTGTGCAAGCATTATACACTACGTTGCACAAGTGGCAAGTTATCGCCGCTTGACACTCGCAAAAAGTGTGCTATACTTTTCGCCGAGATGATGACAATCACCGTTCGGCTGATCGTGGATAATGATAACCAGCCCTGCTCGCCTCGAGGGCGGCCGACGGTGTGACACGTCTGCTTCTTGCTTTTGCAACAAAAAGCCGCCCGATGCTGGGCGGCTTTTTACGTAGGGCAAAATACTCAAATCGTAAGTGCCGGGCACTTCGAAAACTCGAACGGGTTATGCCTGAGCAGTTACCTCAAATCTATGTAGAGGAGATGGCTGATGTTGAAGACACACAATTGCGGAGAATTACGGGCCACGCACATAGGCCAAGAGGTCACGCTGGCGGGCTGGGTCAATCGCTGGCGCGACCACGGCGGCCTGGTTTTCCTGGACCTGCGCGACCGTTCCGGCATAGTGCAAATAACGGCTAACCCCGACGGAGCGCCGGAGGCGCACGCGACGATGCAACACGCACGCAGCGAGTACGTGCTGCAAGTCAGAGGCACTGTCCAGGCCAGACCAGAGGGATTGACCAATTCCGATATGCCTACGGGCGAGGTCGAAGTCGTGGCTCGTGAGGTAAAGGTACTCAACCCGGCCAAGACACCGCCTTTCTACATCTACGACGATAGCCCCGTGGACGAATCGCTGCGCTTAAAGTACCGCTACCTCGACCTGCGGCGGCCGCGTATGCAGCGCAACCTTATCCTGCGCCACCGGGTGGTCAAGCACATCCGCGATTTTCTCTCCGACCGGGGCTTTATCGAGATTGAGACCCCCATCCTGTTCAAGACCACGCCGGAGGGAGCGCGGGACTATCTAGTTCCCAGCCGCGTGCATCCCGGCAAATTCTACGCCCTGCCCCAATCGCCGCAACAACTCAAACAACTGCTCATGGTCGCCGGGTACGAGCGTTACTTTCAGATCGCCCGCTGCTTCCGAGACGAGGACCAGCGCGGCGACCGTCAGCCCGAATTCACCCAATTGGACTTGGAGATGAGTTTTGTCGAACAGGAAGACGTGATATCGCTGGCCGAAGAACTGATGATCAGCATCGTCGAAACTTGTTCCGAGCGTAAGCTGCTCTCCAAGCCTTTCCCCCGTCTCACTTACGCCGAGGCGATGCGTCGCTTTGGCACCGACCGGCCAGACATGCGCTTTGGAGTGGAACTGACGGACATCTCTGACCTGGCGGCGGAATGTGGATTTGGGATATTCAGCCAGACCGTCGCCGGTGGCGGGCAGGTCAAGGGAATCCGCGCCCCCGGAT
This sequence comes from Chloroflexota bacterium, assembly GCA_003648125.1. The sequence continues at coordinate 2,307 of QMOE01000083.1, read as the reverse complement.
GCGGTACCTACAGCCGCCGTCAGATTGACGAATTGACCGCGCTGGCCCGACAAGAAGGGGCCAAAGGGCTGGCCTGGCTGGCGTTGAGCCAGGAGGGCGATGTCCGCTCATCCTTTGCCAAGTTCCTCGCCGAGGATGAGGTAGCCGCCATCGTCGCGCGGATGGAGGCGGAGCCGGGCGACTTGCTGCTGTTCGTCGCTGCCCAGGCCAAGATCGTGAACGCTGCGCTGGGCAAACTACGATTAGAATTGGGAGAGCGGCTGGGATTGCGCGATCGCGGCGGATTGGCTTTCTGCTGGGTGCTCGACTTTCCGCTTTTCGAGTGGGACGAGGAAGGGCAACGCTGGGATCCCAGTCACCACCTGTTCACCGCGCCGATGCCAGAGGATACACCGCTCTTGGAGACCGACCCGGGCGCGGCGCGGGGACAGCAACACGACCTGGTCTGCAATGGGTACGAAGTCGCCGGTGGCAGCATCCGAATTCACCGGCGCGACGTGCAGGAAAAAGTGTTCGAGTTAATTGGGCTTGATATGGATGTGGCGCGGGAGCGATTTGGTCATATGCTGGAGGCGTTCGAGTACGGCACCCCGCCCCACGGCGGGATCGCGCCGGGGATTGACCGGCTGGTGATGCTTCTGGCCGGCGAGCCAAACATCCGCGAAGTGATCGCCTTTCCCAAGACACAACAGGCGGCAGATTTGATGGCCGGCGCACCCTCACCGGCAGAGCCGGAACAACTGGCAGAACTTTACATACGGATAGTGGACAAAGTAGACAAGTAGACAAAGGAGAAGAAAATATGTCCGGCGATTTGATTGATCGGGTGAGAGAGGATGGCGTCCAGTTCATCAGCCTCCAGTTCACCGACATCCTGGGGACAATCAAGAGCGTCACCATCCCCGTGGGCCGGTTCGAAGAGGCCCTGGAAAACGGCGTCTGGTTCGATGGTTCATCCATCGAGGGATTCGCCCGCATTTACGAGAGCGACAGAATCCTCGTGCCCGACCAGACGACCTATTGCGTGCTCCCGTGGAGCGCGCCGGAACGGCGGCGGGCACGCCTGATCTGTGACGTCCATAACCCTGGCGGACAGCCCTCGCTCAACGCGCCGCGAGTGGTGCTGCAGCGTATGGTGAACCGGGCCGCCGAGCAGGGGTACATCTGCAACTTGGGGCCCGAGCTCGAGTTTTTCCTGTTCAAACGCGACAATGGAAACAATAACGGGCATCCAACCCGGCCCGCCCCGCACGACGTGGGCAGCTATTTCGACTTCTCACCCCGCGACGAGGCGCAACAGGTGCGCAGCGAGATCATCCTGGCATTAGAGGGAATGGGCATGCAAGTGGAGATGAGTCACCACGAGGTAGCCACCGGTCAACACGAGATTGACTTTCGCTACGCCGATGCGCTGACCAGCGCCGATAATGCCGTCACGTTCAAGTATGCCGTGCGGGCGATAGCGGCCAGTTATGGCATCTATGCCAGCTTTATGCCCAAGCCCATCTTTGGCATCAATGGCTCCGGCATGCACGTCCATCAGAGCATCTTTGATAGCGCGGGACGGAATCTGTTTTACGATGCAGGCGATGAGTACGGTCTCTCGCGGCTGGCCCGTAGCTTTATCGCCGGGCAACTCGAGCACGCGCGAGCACTGGCGGCGGTGGTGGCCCCCACAGTTAACAGCTACAAGCGGTTGACGCCGGGTTACGAAGCTCCGGTCTACATCTGCTGGGCGCATCTCAACCGCTCGGCATTGATTCGCGTCCCGGGGCACGGGCAGCAACAAAAAAGCGCCACGCGGGCCGAATTGCGTTGCCCCGATCCCAGCACCAATCCATACCTGGCCTTTGCGGCCATGCTCGCGGCCGGGCTGGATGGCATTGAGCGAGACCTGACCGCGCCGCAGCCGGTCAACGAGGATGTCTACGATTTTGACGAGCGCACGCTGCGCGAACGAGCCATCGGCACACTGCCGGGCACGCTGGCCGAAGCGCTCGACGAGTTCGAGCAGGACGAGGTGATCAAGGATGCCTTGGGGGCGGACGTCGCCAATGCTTTCTTGCGGGCCAAGCGAACAGAGTGGGACGAGTACCGCATCCAGGTGACAAACTGGGAACTGGAACGATACCTGGAAACGGCGTGATGGTATCTTGGCAATATCCGGGGGGAACGCGACCATCCTGGTCGCCAGATGCCAACAAGATGCTGGCGTTTCTCCACCTCACCCCCATTTATTGAAAAGTTGTCCCGAGCGCTTGCGCACCACCAAGAACGAAAATGTAGGTCACGTTTTTAACGTGACAA
>QMOE01000082.1 GCA_003648125.1 Chloroflexota bacterium | reverse complement strand
GCCCGCCTCTTTGAAGAGACCCAATCCCGCGCCCGGCGTGAGCGGACCATCCGTAAAATCACCGAACAGATGCGCCGCGCCGTGGACGTAGAGACCATCTTACAGACCACCATCACCCGCTTGGGAGAGGCTGTGGGCGCGCCCCGGGTCTATGTCCGCTTGGGTGCCGAGGTGGAAAATGAAAAGTAGGTCGCACCTTTGACTTGCGTGAGGAAACGACAATGAGTGAGAACTCGTTCGAGCAATACAAACACTTGGTGCAAGAGCAAGCCCGGTCGCTGCTGGACGTGGTCCAGTCCGTGGCCCGGGGAGACCTGGACGTGAAAGTCGAGGCTTTGGAAGGGATACCATCTCTCTCCGAGTTGGCCCTCGGCATAAGCGCGATGCTTGATGGCCTGCGGGAGACGTTGGCCGAGCAGGAGCGGGCCCAGGAAACGCAACATCGCACGACAGTCCTTTCTGCGCTGTACCAAGTTGGCCGTGAGATTACTGCTACGCTCGATCTCGATGCGACTCTGCAAGCGATCGCGGAGGACACCACCCGGCTGGTGCGGGCCGATCAGAGCATCATTTTGCTGGTAGACGCGGAGGAGAAGCGATTGAGCAAGGCAGTAGGTTATGGCTATCCAGCGGAGCCTATGGCGGGGTTCACCTACCAGGAGGTCGAGGATGGCATCAGCGGCTGGGCGCTCAGAGAGGGTACGTCTACTATTTCCGAGAACATCCTGACCGATCCACGCAATACCGGCATCGCGCTGGAAATGGCCAGGAAAGAAGGGGAGAGCAAGTCCATCGCTGTTGCTCCCCTGCTGATCGAGGGCCAGGCCATTGGCACTCTGACCGCAGTGAGAAGCACCGATCAGACTGTTTTCAGCGAGGATGACCTGATACTGGTCACCATGTTTGCTGACCGGGCGGCCATCGCCATTGAGAATGCACGGCTTTTTGAGCAGACCCAGGCCCGCGCCCGCCGCGAGCAGGCCTTGCGCGAGATCGCCATCCGTATGCGCGGCTTTACCGACCCTGATGCTATAGCGCGCGCCGCCGCGCGCGAACTGGGCGCTGCCCTGGGGCGGCCCGCCTTTGTCCGCCTGGGAAGCGCGGACGAGTTGGTGAGTGGGCAGGGGGGCGACTAGCGGCAGCGAATGGTGAAGGAGATTAGTAGGATGCACGAACTTGCAGCGAAAATCAGAGATAACCTGGACGCGCTGACGGGGGAATATGAGCGACTTTTGCTGGGTATCGCTGGCTACACAGATATGCCGGAGCAGGTCAGGCGCGAGGCGGCCCGCAACGCCATCCAGCTAGCCGCCGCTGGCCTGGAGACCGGGAATCAGGCCCAATTCGTTCAGTACGTTCAGGCTGTGGCGGTCGCGCGGGTAGAGCAGGGCCTGGAGGTTGACTCTGTGCAACAGGCGTTGACTGCCCTGGTAGGGGTCATAGAACCGTTGATCGTCACCGTCAAAGCCGCCAGCTTTTTGTGGGGGGGCGTGGTTCAGATGCAGGCCGCTCTCTCACAGATGATGATGGAGAGGGTGCGCGAGAGTGAGGAGCGGTTCCGCTCTGTGGTAGAGTACTCGCGAGCTGGTATTTTCATCATGGACGAAACCTACCAATTCATCTACGTGAACGACGAATTGGGCAAAATCCTCGGCTATACCCCCGACGAGTTGATCGGTATGGACTTTCGCCAGGTGCTCGACGAGGAAAGCAGGCAAATCGTCGCCGCCCGCTACGTCAGCCGGCAGAAGGGCGATGAGGTTCCCTCCCGCTACGAGTTCAACCTCCTCCGCAAAGACGGCGAGAAGAGAAGGGTAGAGATCAGTTCGTCCGTGACCAGGGATGCGGCGGGCAAGGCGCGGACCGTGGCGCAGATTTGGGACATCACCGAGCGCAGAAAAGCGGAGGAAGAGTCACGCCAACTATCCCGGGCGCTAGAGGCTACCCACGACGGGGTCGTCATTACCGATACGGATGGCTGCATCAGGTTCGTCAACCGGGCGTTCGAGAATATGACTGGTTACAGACAGGCGGAAGCCTTGGGGCAAAATCCGCGCATCCTCAAGAGCGGTCTCCACTCGGATGAGATGTACGCCGAGATGTGGCAGGCGATTACCTCCGGTCAGGTCTGGCGGGGCGAGATGACCAACCGGCGTAAAGACGGCACACTGTACGAGGCGCAATTGACCATCTCACCGGTGCGCGATACTGCTGGAGAGGTCGAATCGTTCGTCGCTATCCAGCGTGACATCACCGCGCGCAAGCAGGTGGAGCAGGCGCTTGAAGAACAGCAGGCGTTCCTGCGGCAGGTCATAGACATCAATCCCAACTTTATTTTTGTCCGGGATCGCGAGGGACGGTTTGTCCTGATCAATCGTGCTATGGCTGAGGTATACGGTACCACCGTTGACGATCTGATCGGAAAGACCGACGCCGACTTTAATCCTAATTTGGAAGAGAGCGAGCGCTTTCTCCGTGAAGACCGTCAAGTTATGGATTCTTTGCAGGACAAGATCGTTCCCGAAGAGATCGTGGCCGGTGTGGCGGGGGACGAGCGCTGGTTTCAAACCATCAAACGCCCGCTGGTAGACGAGGACGGCGTGGCCCGGAGAGTGTTGGGTGTCTCCACTGACATCACCGATCACAAGCGGCTAGAGTCAGAGATGCGAGCGTCGTTGGAGCGCCGCGCCCGTCAGGTGCAGACCGGCACCGAGATTGCTCAAGAGATCGCCGCTGCCCCCGCTCTGGACGAGCTTTTCCGCCGCGTGGTTACCCTGATCAAGGAGCGCTTTGATTATTACCATGCCCAGATATTCCGCTACGAGCCGGCGCTGGACGCCGTGGTGCTGGTAGTCGGTTACGGCGAGACCGGCGTGGAAATGCTGGCCGAGGGCCATCGCCTGGTCATGGGGCGCGGCGTGGTGGGAACCGCCGCCGTCACCGGACAGCCCGTTCTGGCCGCCGACGTGACCCAGGACGAGGATTGGGTGCCCAACCCCCACCTGCCGGAGACGAAAGGGGAGCTGGCCGTGCCGATCAAATTGGGCGACCAGGTACTGGGTATCCTCGATGTGCAGAGCGAGACCGCCGGTGCATTGACCGAGGAGGATCAACTCTTGCTGGAGGGGTTGTGCGGGCAGATCGCCATCGCCATCCAAAATACCCGCCTGCGCCAAGAGATGGAAGAAAGTCTGCATGAGCTAGAGCGCCTGACCAGCGCTATGAGCCGTGAAGGGTGGGAGGCTCTGCGCCGCGAGGCCGGGCCGACCGGATACTTGTTCGATCAGACAGATGTCATCCCAGCCGGCGATTTTTGGGTGCCAGAGATTGGGCTGGCGGTGGAGCGGGGAGCGCTCGTGCTGCCGACCTCTGACGACCGGCCGGCGGCCGTAGCGCCTCTCTCGGCCCGCGGCTAGATCATCGGCGTGATGGGCGTCCAGGACGACCCGCAGCGACCCCTATCATCAGATGACTTGGCGCTGATAGAATCGGTCGCGGAGCAGGTGGCCGAGTCGCTAGAGGATGCCCGCTTGTTCGAGCAGACCCAAACTGCCCTGGCGGAGGCGGAGGCGCTTTATCGGATCAGCGTCGCGCTTGGCGCTGCTCAGGATTACGAGGCGGTATTGGACGCACTGCGAGCGCACACCGTATTAGGCCGGGACGCTCATAACATTAGTTTGAATTTCTTCGACCGCCCCTGGGTGGGGGACGATATGCCGGAGTGGAGTATCCCGCTGGCTCGTTGGAGCACGCTCCCGTCCGATGCCGTCAGCCCGCGCTACTCGCTGCGGACTTTTTCGGCGGCTGCGCTTTTGCGCCCTGACGCTCCCACTATAGTTGCCGATGTCGAGACTGACCCGCGCCTGGATGACGCCACCCGCGCGCTATATAGCCAGCGATTCCAGGCGCAGAGCACTATTTTTGTGCCTCTGGTAGTGGCCGGGCAATGGATTGGTTACGTCAATGCTATCTATGGCGCGCACACACGTTTCTCAGAGGCGCAAGCGCGCCGTCTGATGGGCATAGCGGGTCAGGCTGCCGTCGTCGTTCAAAACCTGCATCAGCTAGAGATGGCTCAGATCGGCGCCCGCCACGAGCAGGCGTTGCGCGAGATTGCCGCCACCGTCAGCGCCAGTGAGAACCTGGCGGCGAGTCTGCCCGCCATCGTTGAGCATCTGCGCCAATTGGTTCCTCTGGATGTGCTGACCCTGGCAACGTATACCCCCGGCGAGTTGGAGTATACGCTCTTGGCCCTCGGCGCAGAGACGGAGACCGGTCACTTTGCCCAGCCCGGCGTCCGCTTGCCGGTGGAGGGGACTGGTCCAGGCTGGGTCATCGCTCACCGTGAGCCGTGGTTGGAGGAGGACATTCGCAAAGAGATGCGCTTTAGCGAGGACGATCAACTCGTCGCTGAGGGGCTTGTCTCGCGCGTGCTCCTGCCGCTGCTGGTCGGCGAGCGGGTTGTCGGTGCCCTCAATTTAGCCAGCACGCAGCCTGGCGCCTTTACGCAGGCCCACCTGTCGCTCCTGCGCCAAGTGGCCGGTCAGATAGCGCAGGCTTTGGATCGCGTTCGCCTGTTGCAAGAGACCCGCAGCGCGCTGGCTGAGGCCGAGGCCACCCATCGCGCCTACCTGCGGCGCAGCTGGCGCGATTATCTGCGCCAGCAAGAGACGCTGCGACGGGGGGCGTTCCTCTACGACCGGACGGAGGGCGCGGCTGTGCTGGATGGTTTGACCGAGCCGGTCGCTGATCTCTGGCTGCCAGAGATGGAGCGCGCTCTGAGTACCGGCGTCTCGGCCGCATCCGGCGACGGCGGCGACGAGGGGCAGCGAACGGGATTGGCTATCCCCATCGTCTTGCGCGGCCAAACCATTGGCGTGCTGGGTGTGGAAGACCCCGTTGGAGAACATCACTGGTCTGAAGATGACCGGGCCGTGATCGAGGCGGTCAGCCGGCAGTTGGCCCAGGCGTTGGAGAACGCCCGTTTGTTGGGAGAGACCCAGTTGCGTGCACAGCGGGAGCGAATCATTGGCGACATCACCGGCAAAGTTCGCGCCTCTATGGATCTGGAGAGTATTTTACAGACCACTGTGCGCGAGTTAGGTGTGGCTCTCGGTACCGACCGGGCGTTCATTCGGCTGGGCGCGAACGTAAAATTGTCTGAGGAGTAGACACGCGATGGCAGAGACGAGCGATAAACAAAAGACCGCAATGCAGTTAAAAGAGTTGCAGGCATTACGTCGCCGCGTAGTCGAACTTGAGGGATCGGAAAGCCAACGCCGCCTGCAAGAGATGACTATGTTTAACCGCATCGTCGCTGCTACTGCTGCAGCCGAGGATACTACCGCTGCGCTGCAGAATGTGTGCGCCGAGATGGCCCGTTTTCTCAATGTCCCTCAGTCTAGCTTTGTCATTCTCAACCTGCAACGTACTGCTGCGGAGGTGGTCGCCACTTACCAGCCCCCAGGCAGTCCCAGTTCCATCGGGGTCGTCATCCCGGTAGCCGGTAATCCTTCCCTGGCCTACATCCTGGAGCACAAAACTCCTTTAGCAATCACGGATGCTCAGGCCGACCCGCTCCTGACGCCTATACACGAGCTTGTGCGTCAATGGAATATCCAATCCATGCTTGTGGTGCCGATTGTGGTTGACGGGGAAGTGATCGGCACGCTGGAATTTGATGCCTTCCAGCGGCGTGTATTTACCGATTCTGAGGTGGACCTGGTTCTGCAGGTAGCTAGCCAGGTGGGCCAGGTGTTACTGCGCAAGCGAATGGAGACTGAAATCGCCTGGCTTAACCGCGAGTTGACTGCTCTGAACGAGGCTGGTCAGGCACTTGTCTCTGTTCTGGATATGCAAGAGACGCTGTCCATCATCACCGATCGTGTGACTTGCTTGCTGGGTGTGGCAGCGGCGTCGGTAATCCTGCTCGATCAAGTCAAAGGCGATCTGTGGTTCGCGGCGGCCTCTGGCGAAGGCGCGGATTTTGTGCAGAGCGTCCGGCTGCCGCTGGGGCAGGGGATTGCGGGCTGGGTTGTACAGCACGGTGAGCCGATAATAGTGCCGGACGTATCCAAAGATACACGCTTCTTTAACGAATTTGATAAAGGTAGCGGCTTGACCACTCGCTCAATCTTGTGCGTTCCTTTGCAGGCCAAAGGACGAATCATCGGCGCTGTCGAGGTAATGAATAAGGAGAGCGGTACATTCGGCGAGCATGATTTGCAGCTTTTGACCTCAATGGCGGTGCCGGCGGCTGCTGCTATCGAAAACTCGCGTTTGTTCGAGCAATCGCGGTCCCGGGCCGAGGAACTGGCTGTGCTGAACGAATTGAGCCAGGCTCTCACTGCCCGCCTCGATGTGGAGCGAGTGCTGGAAGCGGCGTACCGGGAGGCCGCTCGCCTGGTGGATACCACCAATTTTTACATTGGCCTCTACGATGCGGAGAAAGAGGAGGTTACTGTCCCGTTTATGGTATCCAAATCGGAGATTGACCGGCAGATCACCACCATCCCTGCGAACGAGGGCCTCACCGGGTACGTCATCCGCAATCGCGCGAGCCTGCTCATTGAGGAGGACGTGTCCGGCTGGCTGGCGGAGAAAGGGATTGAACAGGTGGGGGAAATCGCCCACTCCTGGCTGGGGGCGCCACTGATGGTCGGTGACCAGGTGTTGGGAGTGGTGGCCGTCCAGAGCTATACCACCCCGCGCCTTTACAGCGAGCACGACCGGGATTTGCTGACGGCCATTGCCGGCCCGACTGCCATCGCTGTGCAGAATGCCCGCCTGTACGAGCAAGCCCAGCGCGAGATCGCCGAGCGCAAGCGGGCGGAGGAAGCATTGCGGGATAGTGGGAGAAAATACCGCATGCTCGTCAACACCTCTATTGATGCCATAATATCAATTGACCCGCAGATGAAGATTACTTTGTGGAATAAGGGAGCAGAAAAAATATCAGGGTACACGGAAGAGGAGATGCTGGGGCAAACTCTGATGAGTATCGTCCCGGAGAGATATAAAAAATCAAAGGCCAGGGGATTTGCCGAGTTCATAAAAAGCGGCTCAGGCCCGGTCATAGGCCAGGTCTTGGAGCTTGAGATTCTGAAAAAAGATGGGACAGAAATTCCGGTCGAGATCTCTATCTCGTCGAGAGAGGTTGGCGACACATACGTGGCCACCGCAATAGCAAGAGACATCACCGAGCGCAAGCTGGCAGCGGAGGCGCTGCAAAAAGCGCACGAGGAATTGGAAAAATACACGACCCTCCTGGAGCGCCAGACTGCGCGACTCCGAGCAGGGGCCAGCGTAAGCCGTAAAGTCTCTGCTATTCTCGACGTACATCAACTCCTCGATGAGATAGTGCGCCTCATCTCGGATGAATTTGGTTTCTACCACGTCGGTGTGTTTCTGGTGGGCGAGCCGGGCGAGTATGCCATCCTGCGCGCCGCCTCATCAGAGGGCGGGCGGCGCATGTTGGAGCGGGGTTACCGAGTGCCTGTCGGTGGCGACGGCAGTGTGGGATACGTGGCGGCGACGGGCGAGCATAGCGTCGTTCTTGATGTGGGCGAGAAAGCCATCTCTTTCGATCACCCCGATCTTGCTGATACTCGTTCCGAAATATGCCTTCCGCTGAGAAAGGGTGATCGCACCATCGGCGTGCTGGATATTCAATCCACTCAGGAGGCTGCTTTCTCCGAGGACGACGCGCCGGGTTTCCAGACGCTGGCCGATCAGTTGGCCGTCTCCATAGAGAATGCCAGCTTGGTGGAACGCACGGCGAGTCAATTGCGCGAGCAGGAGCGTCTCTACGGCGAGTACAGCGCCGCCGCTTGGGCCGACTTGTTGTCGCCGACCCGCCCGCTGGGCTACGTCTATGACCGCGTGGACGTCTTGCCGGACGCGGAGCCGCCGATGCCCGCCCTGGCCCTGGGGAGCGATGGCCCGAAGGCGACGGCTTCCACGCTGGCCGTACCGCTCAAGGTGCGCGGTCAG
>QMOE01000081.1 GCA_003648125.1 Chloroflexota bacterium | reverse complement strand
TGAGAATTGCTGCTCTGTGTGGCTATAGACCGAGTAGTCACACTGCCACTTGGTCGGATAGGCAAATCCGACCTACACATTCTCGAAAAAGGAAGGGTGTCGAGTTCTTAGTTCTTCCCGCAGGCCACCAAAGACAACAGGGGCCTGGGTGTAGACGAGTTCCAACATGCAGGCCGCGACGTCGCGGATATCCCACTGGGCCGGTGGGGATATGCGGATGCGGAAAAAGTGCAGCAGTTCGCGGAAATTCATCGTCACGATGATGCGGGTGGCGGCGGCGTTGGGCAACACGAAGCGGGCATCTTCTTTGCGCACGCCCAACTCGCGCAACGCGCGATAAGTCACCCGCACCTCGGCGGCAAATCGCTTCCAGATGGCCTGCGCCTCCGGGTTTTCTGCGATGGCCGGAGGGATCACCCACGCCGGGTCAGACATATCCACGTACCGCTGGCTCTCCTGCGAATACGAAGCCAGCCTGTGCCGCACCAACTGGTGCGAGCAGGCCCGTGAGATGCCGCTGATCTCGAACGTGGCCGAGGCGTGCTCAATCAAACTCTCGTGTCCCTCGCGGACGCGGGCTTGCAGGAACTTGGCCGGATCGCCTCGGCTCGCGCTGCGATAGCAGATACGTCCCGCGTGCTCCAACAACCCCTCCGGCGTGCCGTCCCCCCGCAGATACTTTGTGATAGCGATCAGTTCGACATTCATCTCTCAACCTCTACTTTCTAATCCCCACTCCTACACACGCCCTCGACGACCAACTCACGAGCGCCGGTATCCACATAGCCGGTTGCCTCGGCCAGTGCGACACTGGATTCGTTCCCCTCGCCGATGACATAGATCGGCTGCCGTCCCGATTGGATGACCCACGTGGTACATGCCGCCAGCACCACCTGACCCCAGCCGCGTCCCCGGGCGGCCGGCGTGGTGCGGACAAATAGTTCGGCAAAGTGGGGCGAAGACCAATTGAGACCCGCCTCGGCCGCCATCTCTCCCTGCGAGCGGATGACAAAACGGGGCCGGCCGTTCGCTCCCTGCTCCGCCACGACCAGTACGTTGATGCTGAATTGCACGCGGGACAAATCAAGCCTGTAGATGCAGTTGACCCCGGATTGCTCGATCTCTATGATCTTTGTAGCTGGATCTCTCAGCCCTGGCCTGGTGACCAGGTAATACGGGCGTCCGGGGAGCAACGCTTCGTGTAGCAGGGCGGCGGCGGCGCGGACGTTCGCCGCGTGCAGGACAACAGTGGGTTGAAACAATCGCTGCCCGGTCTGGCAGACGGCGACAAAGCCCTCGGCGTGACCGGCGTCGTTCTCGTGGACGTAGAGTTGGGTGCGCCGGGGGTCGTGATAAAAGGCATAGTGGATGTACAGCGCGTCGGCTATATCTGAAAAGTGGAGCAGAGGACGCGCTTTCAGGCGCAATTGTTCCAGATTAGTCATCACCGTTTCCCCCTGCTGACCAATTCTTAAAGATCGGGAATAACACATAGCGCCATGGGACGACCGCCTCCACCGGCGCGCCCATCACGGGAGTGAGTATTTCGCTGGCGCGCACGCCGTAGGATTCGTTGACCACGCGCGCGCCTCGCGCCAGATGCGTCACCGTGACAGCCAGCGTCGCGGTCAGCGTTTCCCCTTGCGCCAGGCTTGCGGCTGTCCATGTGACGCTGCCGCCCGCGCGCGTATAGTTCCCGCTGGCCCAGGCAAAGGTTGTGCTGGCGGGGATGGTGTCCGTGAGGATGACCTGGGTAAGCGCAAAGTTGAAGGTATTCTCGTAAGTCAACGTGTAAACAAGCGATTGGGCCGGCAGCCCTGGCGGAAAAGTGGCTTTTTTGCCAACCTGTGCTGCCCGCACCGCCGCCAGCGCGTCCACGATGCCCCAGCCGTAGACGTTGTTCGGCACATCGCCGGGGCTATCGCCGCCGCAGGTCTGGCTCGTCGTCCGCGGGCGGGCGGTCTGCTCGATGATCCACTCTGTGGTGTCCACGTTGCCGATGAGGCGCGGCACGGCCGACCACAGCAGCGCCACCGTCCCCGCCACGTGTGGCCCGGCCATCGAGGTGCCGCTCATCCGGGTGTAGCCTCCGCCGTTCCGGCTGGAGCGGACGCTCACGCCCGGCGCGCTCACGTCTGGCTTGGGCCGGTTGGAGCCATCCCGCGTTACCGGCCCGCGGCTGCTGAAACCGGCGATATTATCGCTGCTGGCGGTCGCGCCCACGGAGAAGGCGGCGTCGTAGATGGCGGGCGGGTCGCTCACTGTGCTGCAAGAGGAGCCGCTGTTACCGGCCGAGGCGACGACGACGATCCCCGCCGCGCGCATGTTCTCGACGACCGTTTGCAGCGTGTCCCAATCACATCCCTCGCTGGTGGGACAGGTCCAAGAGTTGTTGATCACGTGAGGGGCCAGGCTGGGAACGCCGTCGCTGATGGGGTCGCCGCCGATGGGGTAGGGGGCCAGGAAGAACTCGAAACACTCGATATAAGTGGCTGGGGTGCCGACTCCCACGTTCATATTCCGGCAGCCGATCCAACGCGCGCCCGGAGCAACGCCGATCTGGTTGTCCGCGCCGTCGTCGCCGGCGATGGTGCCCATCGTGTGCGTGCCGTGGCCGTGATCGTCGCAGGGTTCGGGGGAATCGGCCCCGCAGACACCGCCCCCGCTGTGAATGGCGTCGTGCCAGTTGTAATCGTGGGTAGCGGTGACGCCGTTCCAGCCCCGGTACTGATTGATCAGCGCGGGGTGATTCCAGTCGTAGCCGGTATCCTGCCCGGCGACGACGACGTTCGTCCCGGTGTAGCCCATCGTCCAGACATCGTCGGCGTTGACGTTGCTCACGCCCCATTCAATTCCCTGGGGAGACAGCAGGCGCGCGATGTCGAACTGAGGCTGCGGTAATGCCTGGCGCACTCGTGGGTTGGCCGCGATGCGGGCCACGTCGGGGCGGGCGGCCAATTTGGTGACGAGGGCGCGGTCGCCCTTTACCATCAGCAGGTTGGCGATGTAGAAGGAGCGGTAGTCCACGCCGGCCCGATCCAGTTCGGCGCGCAGGGGGGACTGGGAGCGGAGCGCCGTCTCACGCAGCGCGCTGTAGATGTAGCGCAGTCGCGCCTGGCGGTCGGGCAGCCGCGCTGCCGCGCTGAGGTCGGCCTGCTCGGTCAGGATCACCAGGAACTCGGCCTCGCCACCCCTGGCAGTGGCCTTCCATACCTGAGGGGCGATTTGGGCCTGCGGCACGGGCGGAGCAGATAGCGCCAGCCCCGTAAAAAGCAGACCGACCAGGGCTAATGCCAGGCCCAGGCTCGCAAGTAGACGTTTGTTCATAGTAATGATTATAGCAGAAGTATGTATCTTGACAAAAGCATCTTCTTGTAGGATAATTCAACTCATGTTTGCTAAGGAGAAAAAGATAGTATGTCAAAATCATTTGCAGTGACCGACGACACATTCGAGAGCGATGTGCTCCAGGCTGAGACGCCGACTCTCGTGGACTTTTGGGCCGAGTGGTGCGGACCTTGCCGGATGGTTTCCCCGGCGGTCGAGGCCATCGCCAACGAACACGACGGGAAAATGCAGGTAGCCAAGCTGGACGTGGACAGCAATCCATTAACGCCGGGCCGCTACGGCATCAGAGGCATCCCCACGCTGATTCTGTTCAAGGGGGGCGCAGAGGCCACTCGTATCGTGGGCTTCCGCCCCAAAGAAGCATCGTTGGACGCATTGCTGCCCTACATCGAGTAGTTTGACACCACACCATCTGTGTGGTAAACTGTGCGTACAATTCAATATTGAAAGACCAGGATTGGGAAAAGTAAGCATCGCAGCGGGGTTCAGAGAGTCGGGCACGAGCTGAGAGCCTGATACCAGCGCCGATGTTGAATGGGCCCAGGAGTCGCCCGCCGAAACCCCGAGCTTGTCGAAGGGGAAATAGTCCGGGCCGGAGACGCCACCGTTATCACGGCTGAGGGTATCGCCGAAAGGCTGTACCTGCAAAAGAGTGAGGCTGGTTTTTCACGTACCACGCGCCGTCATCGGCGCGTTTTGTTTTATATGTGAAGGACTGCCTAACCAGGGTGGCACCGCGAGTGTCCATAGGACGCCCGTCCCTTTTTGGGGACGGGCGTTTTTTCGTAGGGCAAGTTACCCCACCACTGATTGAGGAGGAATTGAAATGACCAAGAAACGAATTCTCACAGGAGATCGGCCCACGGGCAAACTGCACCTGGGCCACTATGTGGGCAGTCTGGCTAACCGGGTGCGACTGCAAGACGAGTACGAGTGTTTTTTCATCATCGCCGACCTGCACACGCTCACCACCCGGCCGCAGAAAGAGCGTATTCGTGAGATCCGCCACAATATCCACGAGATCGTGCTCGACTATCTGGCGGTGGGCATTGATCCCGCAAAAAGCATCATCTTTGTCCAGTCGACTGTGCCGGGCACCTACGAGCTTGACCTGATTTTTGAGATGTTGATTAGCGTGCCCCGATTAGAGCGCGTCCCCAGTCTCAAAGAGATGGCGCGCGATGCCCGGCTGGAGACGATGCCTTTCGGTCTGCTGGGCTATCCGGTGCTCCAGGCCGCCGACATTCTACTGCCCCGCGCTCACCTGGTGCCGGTGGGAAAGGATAACCAGGCCCACGTGGAGGTGACGCGAGAACTGGCCCGCCGCTTTAACCGGCTCTATGGGCAGGTCTTTCCCATACCACAGGCGCTTTTGAGCGAGACGCCAACGCTGGCGGGAATTGACGGGGTCAGGATGAGCAAGAGCCGAGGTAACGCCATCTACCTCTCGGACGACGCCCAGGCGGTCGAGCGCAAGGTGCGCGGGATGTACACCGATCCTCAGCGGGTGCGCGCCGACGTCCCCGGCCGGGTCGAGGGCAACCCAGTGTTTATCTATCACGACGAGTTTAACCCTAACCGGGACGAGGTGGAGGCCCTGAAGGAGCGCTATCGCCGGGGCAAGGTGGGCGATGTGGAGGTCAAGGAAAAACTGGCCCGCGCCATCAATGGATTCCTCGACCCCAACAGTGAGCGACGCGCTCATTACGAGACGCAGCCGGGGCTGATGGAGGAGATTTTGCGCAGCGGCACTCGACGTATGCGCCGGGAATCGGACGAGACGATGCGGTTGGTGCGCGAGGCGATGGGGATGATGAGGCTGGACGCGCTGCCCAGCCCGACCAAGCACAGCACACTCGCACCGGGCCTGGTATACTGCTGATGGAGGGTTTAGCATGCATCTTGTCAAAGTCAGAATTAACGGTGAAAACTACCCCACCAACCGTTGCTACCCGTTCAACATCCCTGTTCTGAGGGAGCCGTCCGAGTTACCGTTCAAAAAGCCCGTCGTCTTTTTCGTGGGCGAGAACGGGTCGGGCAAGTCCACGCTACTGGAGGCGATCACCCGCAAGTGCGGCGTCCACTTGTGGGACAAGCCCAAACGCCACGTCGCCCACAACAATCCCTACGAGACTCGCCTGGCGGACTATATCAGCGTGACGTGGGCAGACGGGTGTGTGCCCGGCTCGCTCTTCCGGGCCGAGACGTTCCGCGACCTGGCTGACTTTCTGGATGATGTAGCCCTGTGCGACCCCGGCCGGCTGAAATATCACGGCGGGCGCATCCTCAACACGTTGTCGCACGGCGAGGGGATTCTGAGCTATTTTGGCGGGCGGTTTAACGTCAAGGGACTATATATCCTTGACGAGCCGGAGGCAGCGCTTTCGCCGGCGAGCCAGATCAAATTCCTCAAACTGCTGCAACGGCTGGAGGCAGCGAGTCGCACGCAGTTCATCATCGCCACTCACTCCCCGATCTTGCTTGCTCTGCCGGGGGCGCAGATTTTCAGCTTTGATTCATCGCGCATTGAGCAAGTAGAGTACGAGGAGACCGCGCACTATAGGATTTACAGGCAGTTTTTTGCAGATCGGAGCAGTTTCTTGGAAAGGGGGGATGAGGTTGAAAAAGTAGGCCGGTAGACGAGGAGACAAGTAGAAAGTATTTAAGGAGGAAACAAAAATGACCCAGTACAAGTACTTTTTAATGGAAAAAGATATGCCGACCCATTGGTACAACATTTTGGCGGATATGAAAAAGCCGCCGCCGTTCTATCTCCACCCGGCGACGCTGGAGGTGATGGATGACCCGCCGATGCCGCCGCCCGTTTTTCCGATGGCCTTGATTGAGCAAGAGATCAGCCAGGAGCGGTTCATCGAGATTCCAGACGAGGTGCGAGACATTCTCAAGATGTGGCGTCCCTCTCCGGTCTACCGCGCTGCTCGTTGGGAAAAGGCGCTGGATACCCCGGCCAAGATTTACTTCAAGTGGGAGGGGGTCAGCCCGCCGGGCAGTCACAAGCCGAACACCGCCGTGGCCCAGTGCTACTATGCCAAGGAGGAGGGATTGAAGGGACTGGCCACCGAGACCGGGGCGGGTCAGTGGGGCAGTGCGCTCAGTTTTGCAACTCAGTTTTTCGGCCTAAAATGCAAGGTCTTTATGGTCACGATCAGCTATCACCAAAAGCCCTACCGTCGCGTCATGATGGAGACCTGGGGAGGCAGCGTCGTGCCCAGCCCCAGCTCGGAGACGAATGTCGGGCGGGCGATTTTGGCGCAGGACCCCGAGACGACAGGCAGCCTGGGTATCGCCATCAGTGAGGCCCTCGAGTATGCCATGACGCACGAGGGGTTCAAGTACTCGCTGGGCAGCGTGGTCAATTTTGTGCTCTTGCACCAGACGGTCATCGGGTTGGAGGCCAAGAAGCAGATGGAGATGGCGGGCGACTACCCGGACATTGTCATCGGCTGCGCCGGAGGCGGGAGCAACGCCGCCGGGCTCATCTTTCCCTTTATGCAGGACAAGCTGGATGGCACGCAGCCGAATCTGCGGGCCATTTTTGTCGAGTCCACCGCCTGCCCCAGCATGACGCGCGGTACCTACGCCTACGACTGGGGCGACACGGCCAAGACCGGGCCGGTGGTCAAGATGCACACCGTGGGACACGGCTTCATCCCGGCTCCGGTTCACGCTGGCGGGTTACGTTACCACGGCATGGCGCCCAGCATCTGCGCCCTTTTGGATCAGGGATATGCGGAGGCCCGCGCCTACCATCAAAACGAGATTCTCGGAGTGGCCGAAAGCTTTGCCCAATCCGAAGGCTTTATCGTGGCCCCGGAGACGGCCCACGCCATCAAGGCGGTCTACGACGAAGCGATGGTCTGCAAGGAGTCGGGCGAGTCGAAAGTGATCCTCTTTAACGCCAGCGGTCACGGTCTCTTGGACCTGGCGGCCTACGACGCCTTCCACCGGGAGGAGCTACCGGATTATGCGCTTGAGCAGGAAAAGATCGAACAGGCGTTGGCGGATCTGCCCCGGGTAGAATAAACAGGTATGCAGGGAAACTAACTGCTGCTCAGGTGCCCGGCACTGATTGCCAATCGTGCAAGTGCCGGGCACCTTGTATTCTCCTTGTCTACTTTTTATTTCCGTGTACAATCAGGATGTGAGGTGTGCATGAAGATCATCTACCGTGATAAAGAGTGGGAACTGGAGGGGCGGCGGCGTGTGCGGGACGCGATCAAACAGGTCGGATTGATCCCTCACGCGGTGCTCGCCGTGCGTGATGGCAAGCTGCTGCCCGGCGACGTGACGCTGGAAGAGGACGACGAGGTCAAACTCGTCGCCGTGATTTCGGGCGGATGAAGTGCCGCAAATGTGACCGTCAGGCCGTCTTTAACATGCGCCGGCACAAGTTGGCGCTGTGCCAGGTTCACTACCCCGAGTGGTTCGTCGCCCAGACCGCGCGCGCTATCGAAAAGTATCGCATGTTCGGCCCTGACGAGCGCGTGCTGGTGGCGGTCTCTGGCGGGAAGGACAGCCTGGCTCTGTGGGACGTGCTGTTAAAGCTCGGCTACCAGGCCGCCGGGCTGTACATTGATCTGGGGATTGGCGACTATTCCGCCGCCTCGCGGGAGAAGGTCGAGCAGTTCGCGGCGCAGCGACCCGCTGCCCAGTTTATGGTGGTGGACATCGA
>QMOE01000080.1 GCA_003648125.1 Chloroflexota bacterium | reverse complement strand
GGGGGCCAGGCTGCGCGTGCCCCTCACCGCGCTGACCATGGCCGAGTACTTCCGCGACTACGAACGACGCCCGGTGTTGCTGTTCATTGACAATATTTTCCGCTATATCCAGGCCGGTGCCGAGGTATCGGCTTTGCTGGGCCGGCTGCCCAGCGCGGTGGGCTACCAGCCTACCCTGGACAGCGAGATGGGCGAGCTCCAGGAACGCATCACCACCACCGGCCGGGGCAGCGTGACCTCGATACAGGCCGTCTACGTGCCGGCCGACGACCTGACCGACCCGGCCGTGGTGGCTACCTTTGCCCACCTGGATGCGGTCACGGTTCTCTCGCGACGACAGGCCAGCATGGGTCTCTACCCGGCCATTGATCCCCTGGAATCCGCCAGCTCGTTGCTCACCCCGTCCGGTGTGGGGGAAGAGCATTGTGCCATCGCCGAGAAAGTGCGGGCGTTGCTGGCCCGCTATCGGGAACTACAAGACGTGATCGCTATCCTGGGCATAGAGGAACTGAGCGACGAGGACCGCCTGGCAGTGAACCGCGCCCGGCGGATACAGCGCTTTCTCACCCAGCCATTTTTCGTCGCCGAGCCGTTCACCGGTCTGGCCGGCCGCTACGTACCCCTGGCCGAGACATTGCGCGGCTTCCGCGAGATCATCGAGGGCCGCCACGACGATCTGCCAGAGCAAGCCTTCTACATGGTAGGCACGATTGACGAGGCTGTGGACAAAGCGAAGCTATTGTCCGCAACGGGGGAGAGCGGTGATTAAGCCACTGCGCTTGATGGTGTTGACGCCAGCCGAGACGCTGATCGAGGCGGAAGGTGTTAAATGGGTACAGGCCCAACTGGCCGACGGTGCCGGAATCAGCGTCTGGCCCGGCCATGCGCCACTGCTGGCCGAGACGATCACCGCGCCCCTGCGCTACGCCGATGAAACGGGTGAACACACCCTCGACCTGGAAGCGGGCATCTTGCAGGTGGACGGCGACGGGGTGATGATTTTCACCAGTGGCTTGGTCTAACCTGGTGAAGATTGCGACCTTCACCAGGTTGGGGAAACGTTGGACGAGGATGATGAAGAATAATGAGCAGGGTGTCTGGAGCGCCGTCTGGCGCGAAGCGCTGGCGGCCACGTCGCTGGGATGGGATCTGGCGCTGCCGATCTTTGGCGGGGCGTTGCTGGGGCACTTTCTGGACCGCTGGCTGCACACCGGCTACGTCTTCACTATGGGCTTGCTGGTACTGGGCATCGTCACAGGTTTTTACAACGTGTCGCGAGCTATCCGCCGCGTGATCGAGCGCGACCGGCAACGTGCTGCACAAGAGACAGGCGAGAACGAGACGCTCTGATGATCACATTGTGGTTGTGTGCGGGCGGGGCAGTGGGTGTGTTAAACACGCTGACCCTGTGGTGGGGGGTAGGCTGCATACGGCCTGAATCTCCCCATCGCGCCGTGGCCTGGGCTCTGGGTGGGGCGCTGCTGCGCTGGACAGTCGTCGCCGGCGTGCTGATCGTCGCCTTACAGCAGGGCATCGTGCCCGGCTTGCTGGTCTTCGCCGGGCTGTGGCTGGCCCGCTGGGGAACGACGTGCTGGTTGGGGCTTCGCCCCTCGTTGTCCGGCGTGTCTGATGGCGGCACAACGCAGACATAAGGAGTTTGGATATGGAAGGCTTCTTCCCGCAAGTAGTATTCACCATATTCGGCATACCGATACGCGACACGGTCGTCTCGACCTGGATCATGATGGTCATCATTGTCGGAGCAGCGGCCATGATAGGCCGTCGCCAGCCGGCGGCACTGGAGATGCTGGTGGATTTTCTAATTGATACGGTGTCGAGCGTGATGGGCCGGCCGGCAGAACCATACCTGTCTTTCCTGGGAGCACTGGCTATCTTCATCGCCGTCGCCAACGTGATCGGCATCGTGCCTCTTGTAGTCTCTCCCACGCGAGACATCAACACGCCGCTGGCCCTGGCATTGGTCGTCTTCTTCTCGGTCTACTACTTTGGCATTCGCGCCAAAGGGGTAATAGGCTTCTTCAAAGACATGGCCTCGCCGATCTTTATGCTACCCATGGAGTTGATCAGCCACATCAGCCGTACCCTGTCACTCACCTTACGACTCTTTGGCAACATCATCAGCACCGAACTGATTGTGGCCGTCGTCTTCGCGCTGGTGCCCTTGATCGCGCCGTTGCCCCTGGTCGCTTTCAGTATGCTCACCGGCGTCTTGCAGGCTTATATCTTCACCGTCTTGGCCGCCGTCTACATAGTCGCCGGTCTGGAGGCCGGCGAGCCGGTGTCGGCTCAATCATCACAAGGAGTATCTTCTCAATAAATTGAGGTAACGCGGGCAATGTGGGACAAATTGCCAATTTGTCCTACGCGCCGCCCCAAGATATTGAGAGAATACACAAAGGAGGGAGTTAGCAAATGGCAGAAATGGACCCTGGAACGTTGATCACACTAGTCACCATTGTTACATCGGGCATAGCTATCCTTCTGGGTACACTCACCCCGGCAATCGTCGAGGGGCGGGCGGTGCTCAAAGCACTGGAGGGGATGACCCGCCAGCCGGAGGCCGCCAACGACTTGCGTACCACGCTGCTTATCTCGATGGCGCTGCTGGAATCAACGGCGATTTACGTGTTGCTGATCTGCCTGGTTCTGATCTTCGCCAATCCGCTGCTCGACCGGTTCTTCTAGGGACAGGCTAATGTTAAACTTGGACTGGATAACAGTTATAATCCAGATCATCAATTTCCTGGTCCTCGCCGCACTGCTCCATCACTTCCTGTTCCGGCCGGTGATACGCAATGTGGCACAACGCACGGCCGAGAAAGAGCGGTTGCTCCGCGAGTTAGCCCAGGAGCGCGAGGAGGCAGCCAGGTTGCGCGCCGAGTTGGAGGAGCGGCTGGCGAAGGCCGATGAAGAGGCGGCAGCCATTGTCACTGCGGCACATGATCAGGCAGAGGCCGAGCGAATGGCGTTGCTACAGGAGGCACAAGCCGAGATCGAACGCATCCTGGCCGAGGCTCACGCCGATGCACTCCGGTGGCGACGACGGGCGGTAGATAGCTTTCACGAGGAACTCCTGGATACCATCCTGGACATCAGCGGGCAAGTAATCGCTCGCACAGCGCCACAGGAGATGCACGATGCACTGGTTAAACAGCTTAGTGACCGTATCTGGGAGATGGGGCGCAGCGAGATGCAACAGGTGGAGACGTTCCGCCGTTCGCTAGGCGACCGCGAGCCTACAGCTTATGCGACCACCGCGCGGCCACTTTCGCCGGAACAGCAGGGATTGCTGGTGCGTACACTCACGGCGCTGGCCGACCGACACGTGAACCTGGAATTAAAGAGCGACCCCGCGCTGGTGGCCGGCTTGCGAGTGCGTATGGGCGATACCATCGTGGATAATTCCATCGCCGGGCAACTGGCCGAGTTGCGCGAGAGTGTCTCCACAGCCATCGAGGAGCTTATGGGCAATGAGTGAGCCAATTCCACAGCCGGACGTGGCCTCGCTGTTGCGTATGCTCCATCAACAGAGTGACCAACAGGTCAGCCCGGTGCGTTTTCACGAAGTCGGCGAGGTACAGTACATCAGCGACGTCGCGGCCGCGAAAGCAAGTGTGCCGCGTGCCAAGCCTGATATCCCGACGCTGCTCCAGCTTCTGCGCGAGCACGCCGGTCAACTGGCCCACCGGGTGCGCTTCCACGATGTGGGCACAGTACAACGCATCGGCGATGGAGTGGCCACGCTTTCGGGCCTGCCCGTTGCACGCACCGACGCTTTGGTCACCTTCCCCACCGGCGTGCAAGGTATGATCTTGAACCTGGATCACGAGCTTATTGATGTGATCCTGCTCGGCCCCGACGAAGGCATCCAGGGTGGTGACCTGGTGACGGCCAGCGGTGAACGGCTGCGCGTGCCAGTGGGACACAACTTGCTGGGCCGGGTGGTGAACCCCCTGGGCGAGCCGCTGGATGGTCACGGGCCGGTTGATGTGACAGAGTTCCGTTACCTGGAACGCGACGCGCCGAGCATCATCGAACGAGCGCCGGTGGACGAGCCATTGCACACCGGTCTGAAGATAGTGGACGCCCTGGTGCCCATCGGTCGCGGACAGCGTGAGTTGATCATCGGCGACCGGCAGACCGGCAAGACGGCCCTGGCCGTGGATGCTATCCTGAATCAGCGGGATAGCGGTGTGCTATGCGTTTACGTGGCCATTGGTCAGAAGAAATCCTCCACGCTGGCCATTATCGAGACGCTGCGCAATGGTGGCGCTATGGCGTACACCACTGTCGTCGTCTCCAGTCCCGATGATCCGCCTGCGCTGCGCTATCTGGCTCCTTATGCTGGCTGCACCATGGCCGAGTTCCTGATGCACGAAGGCCGTGACGTGTTGATCGTCTACGATGATCTCTCCAAACATGCCGATACCTACCGGGAGTTGAGCCTGCTGTTGCGCCGGCCACCGGGCCGGGAGGCCTACCCTGGCGATATTTTCTACTTGCACGCCCGCTTGCTGGAGCGAGCCTGCAAGTTAAGTCCCGCTGCCGGAGATGGTTCCCTGACGGCGCTGCCCCTCGTAGAGACGCGGCGCGGTAACATTTCAGCCTACATCCCCACCAATTTGATTTCCATCACGGACGGGCAAATTGCGCTTGATGCCGACTTGTTCAATCGCGGCATCAAGCCTGCTGTGAACGTGGGACAATCGGTATCGCGCGTGGGTGGGGCAGCGCAGACGGCAGCGATGCGCGCTGTGGCTCGCCACTTGCGGCTGGAGCTGGCGCAGTTCGAGGAAGTAGCCCGCTTCGCTCGCTTCGGCACCGAAGTGGACGAAGCCACCCGCCGCCAGATCCGGCGCGGGGAACGATTGCGGGCCGCGCTCAAACAGCCCGCCCATCGCCCACTATCACTGGCCGCGCAGGTTGCAATCCTGCTGGTGGCCGTCGAGGGATTCCTGGACGACGTCCCGGCGGAGGACGTGCCGGCCTTTGAAAGCGGATTGCTGGCCCGTTTCGAGGCCGGGTATCCAGAACTATATCACCAGATCAACCGCAGCGGTGAGCTGACCAAGGAAGCACGGGAAGTGCTGATGGCGATGTTTGCCGAGTATCGCACAACCTGGCCGGGAGGAGGGGAGCGATGAAGATGGTGATGGCGGTAGTGCCACGAGACGAAGCCGGGCGCGTACTGGAAGCGCTGGTGGCCGCCGGGCACACGGCAACTTTCAGCGATAGCCGGGGAGGCGCGTTGCGCCAGGCTCAACAGACGCTTTTCATCGCCGTGGAGAAAAGGAACTTGGAGCGGGTGTTGACCATCATCCGCAAGAGCTGCCGCTCGCGCGTAACGTTGGAAAGCGCCGAGACTGATGTAATGGTATCACCAACCGCCGCTGCGGCAACTACCGAGGTTGGAGGGGCAGCCGTCTTCATCTGGGACCTCGACCGCTTCGAGATTTTCTGAGCGTGAACGATGGAAGATGTGAAACAAGCCCAGTCTCGCCTGGATAACATCCGTACCGTAGAGCCTATCCTCGGTGCTCTGCGGACAATCTCGTTGGGAAGCTGGCGGGCAGCGCTCAAGCGGAGAGATGGTGTACGCCGTTACGAAGAGCGGCTGAGGGCCATGTTACCGTCATTGTTGTCCCACATTCAGCCAAATCCACGCCGCAGACTGCTGGCTGGTTGGCGCACCGGACGCAAAACGCCCCAGACACCTGTGCATATCGCGGTGCTGGTGATCGGGAGCGAGCGGGGACTGTGCGGCCGGTTTAATGCGGCGGTCGTCAGGCACGCCGAGCGGTACCTAGCCGAATTATCGGCCGACGGTGTCCAGGTGGAGCTCATGGCGTTAGGAACACGAGTGGGCCGCATTTTCCGGCAACGCCAGCAGCCACTGGCCTGGTCGGGCGCGTTGTCGGTCACTGCCTTGCCCTCCTACCGTCTGGCCTTCGATTTGACGCGCCGGTGGCTGGCCCGTTACGAGGAGCACGACCTGAACGCCGTTGACCTGGTCTACAACGCCTATCGCGGGACGGCACGCTACGAGCCGGCGGTGGTGCGATTGATTCCCCCGCAGTTGCCTTCGGTGGGGCAGGCTGGCTACCTACCCCCCGAGCCCTGGCCGCCACCGATCATTGAAACCGACCCGCTGAGTCTGTACGTCCGCGTGGTTGAACAGTGGACAGCGGTCAGTGTGTATGGGCTTTTGCTGGAATCAGCCGCAGCCGAACATTCAGCCCGCTTTCAATTGCTGGAAAGAGCCACCCAGAACACCGAGCGGATCATCGCCGAACTGACGCTGGCGGTACAGGCGGCCCGCCAACAGGCGATCACCCGTGAGATGCAAGACCTGGCGGCCGGCGCCGGGTTAATCGGTACCCGCCCCGATTGACAGCGTCTGGCGAGTTTAGATGACCATCTTCTCAGTCGAGACGGCTACCTCTCCCCGGTCAAAACGCTCGAGGCAGAAGGGGTTATCATCAGGACGCATCTCGCCGGTGATCATGGCGACTACATAGCGGCTGCCCTCCGGTGAGGCCATCACCCCGTGACCGGAGTAGCCCACGTTCAAGAAAAGGCCGGGCACGTCGGGGTAAGGACCGAGGATGGGTTTGTGATCCGGGGTGATGGTGTACTGCCCGGCGCTGAGGAACACGTCCTCTCGCTTGAGGGTCGCTGCCACCTTTTCCCAGAAGGGGGCCAGTTTCATCACCTCTTCCAGCACCAGGGCGGGGAAAGTCCAGTCGGTGGGCACTCTTTCCAGAGGCTCGGCCGGCTGTTCCGGCAGAGCGTCTGCCCATCCCAAGGCTGCCCCACCGACCTCTGGCCGCCAATAGGCCCCACTGCTCAGATCAATGGTCATCGGTGCGGCCGGGGGGATGTCTGGATGCGGAGCGAGGATGAATTTCTGGCGACGAAGGATGGTCAGTGGCAGTTCAGCGCCGGCCAATTGGGCCACCTTGCCAGAGAAAGGTCCAGCAGCGATTATCACTGTGCGGGTGGCAATCGTCCCCCGATTGGTCTCCACGCCGGCGACACCCCGGCCGTCCACGAGGATGTTGGTGGCTTTAGTGCGCAGTAAAAACCGCGCCTCACTGCCTTTAGCGAAACCGTAGGTCAGCTCGTGGGCGGAAAGCCACCCGTCTTTGGCCCGCCAGGTCGCGGCCGTGACCCGTGGGGACGTCCAGGGGAAGTGGCGACGCACCTCATCACCGCTCCAGAACTCCACGTCCTCCAAGCCGATGCTCTGTTGATGGGCCACCTGCGCCCGCAGCTTTTCCGGCCCATCGGCGTCGGCAGTGAGGAAGAGATAGCCCTGCTGGTGCAAGCCGATGTCGTAATTGGGGATGCCAACCACGCCGGCGAAGTTCTCGAACACGGTGATGCTGGCCTTCATCATGGCTACGTTCTCCGGCTCGCTGAACTGAGCGCGGAAACATTCCTCGGAGGCAGTGGTGGTCAGGCTGGCCAGGCTATCACGCATCTCCAGCACGACGGTATCCAGGCCTGCTTTACCCGCGTAGAAAGCGGTGGCTGCGCCTAGCACACCCCCGCCGATGATGACGGTCTCCGCCTGGGAAGGGAAAGTCTGCGCATCGGGAACGAATATTTTGCCCATAACTCTCTCCTTTGAGGTTTGGTAAGAGCAAAAGTGAAGTGTGCGCATCGCACTCTAACATGTGTAAAGAATGCGCCCGCAGCTTCCACAAAAGACCAGGACATTTCCCTGGCGTACCTGTTGTGCTTTACTGGATGGCAAGCTGACCTGGCAGCCCTGACAGGTGCCTTCTTTGAGAAGGGCGACTGCCTTACCACCTTTGCGTCGCCGTAGGTTGTCGTAGACCTCCAGGTCATCTGCGGGGATGGCCGCGCGCAAATCCTCACGCTTTTTGCTCAGGGCGTGCAGGCTGGTTTGCAGCTCCGCACGTTCCGTGGTCAACTGCTCCTGCTCCGCCCGCCATCGCTCTTCGATCTGGGTGAGGTGTTCTCGTGCGCTGTGGGCCTGCTCCTGATTCTCCTCGACCTCGATCATCACCTCCAGGATGACGTCCTCCAATT
>QMOE01000079.1 GCA_003648125.1 Chloroflexota bacterium | reverse complement strand
GACTGGGCTATCTTTACTTTGACACTGGTGTGATGTACCGCGCTGTGACCTGGGCGGCGTTGGAACGGAGCATTCTCATCGCGGACGAACCGGCGGTGACAGCCTTGGCGGAGCAACTCGATATTGACGTTATCCCGCCGACGTTGGACGATGGACGTCAGTACACAGTTCTGGCCGATGGGGCGGACGTCACCTGGGCCATCCGCACGCTGGAGGTGAATGGCAACGTCTCGTTCGTCTCGGCTTATCCGGGTGTGCGGCGGGCGTTGGTGCGTCAACAGCGACGAGTGGCGGCGGAAGGGCCGGTCGTGATGGTGGGGCGCGATATTGGCACCATCGTCCTGCCAGAAGCCGATCTCAAAATCTACCTGGACGCCAGCGTCGAGGAGCGAGCGCGACGCCGCTGGCGGGAGGAGCGGGCGCGTGGGGGGGAGGCCGATTACGAGATGGTATTGGCTTCGATGCGCCGCCGCGACGAAATTGACAGTAATCGCAAAGCATCGCCACTGCGCGTGGCCGAGGGCGCTGTTATCTTGGATACGACCGACTTGAGCATCGAGGAGGTGCTGACTGAGGCGGAGCGGCTCATCGAGGGGCGGGAATGCCCGTTGGATTGATTGCCGCCATCGCTGCCGGCAGCCTGGCCGAGCAGGTTGGCTTGCGGGTGGGAGATGAGCTTTGTTCCATCAACGACCGTCCGCTGCGGGATGTGATTGACGTTCGATTCTACTCGGCCGAGGAGCGGTTGACGCTGCGCGTGCGGCGGGAGGGGCGCGAGTTCACCCGCCAGGCCGAGCGGCGATATGGCGAGCCGTTGGGCCTCGAGTTTGTCCAGCCCGCTTTTGACGGTATCCGCCGCTGCAACAATCGCTGCGAGTTCTGCTTTGTCGCCCAGATGGGGCCGGGGTTGCGCCGCTCCTTGTACGTCAAGGACGATGATTATCGTTACTCTTTTCTCTTTGGCAACTATATCACGCTGACCAATCTGGACGAATCGGACTGGCAGCGCATCGGTGAGCAGCATCTCAGCCCGCTCTACGTCTCGGTCCACGCCACCGACCCCGATCTACGCCGCTACATTCTCGGCAACCCCGCCGCCTCCGACGTGACGGCCCAACTGCGCCGCCTGGCTGATTTGGGTGTCGAGGCGCATACCCAAATCGTAGTGACCCCCGGCCGTAATGACGGTTCCCATCTGGATCGTTCCATCGCTGACCTGGCTGATCTATATCCGGCGGTGCGCTCGGCCAGCGTCGTGCCGGTGGGGTTGACAAAGTATCACCGAGGTAATTGTCGCGTGCATACGGATGCCGAGATGCGGGCCGTCTTTGAGCGGGTAGTCGGCTGGCAGGCGCGGCTGCGGGAGCGATTGGGCGTCAACTTTACCTATCTCTCCGACGAGTGGTATTTGCGACTGGGCGAGGATGTCCCTCCGGCGGAGGCATACGACGGACTTGACCTGACCGAAAATGGCGTCGGGCTGGTCAGGCGGTTCATTGATCGCGCGCCGCGCCTCGCCTCTCACACATCACAAACCCTGGTGACGGGGACGCTCTTTGCCCCGCTGTTACGTTCCCTCGTGGCAGGCCCCTCCGTGGAGGTCGCGCCAGTGGTCAACCGCTTTTTCGGCGAGACGGTGACGGTGGCGGGACTATTGACGGGGCGGGATGTGGCGGCGCAGTTGCAGGGGCGGAACTTGGGTGATGTGGTCCTGTTGCCCCCGGCGATGTTTGGTGGGCCGGAGGGACAATCGTTGGATGGGATGTGGCCGCGTGAGGTGGGGGAGGCGCTGGGGCGGGAGGTGGCTACCGGCTTTTCCCGGTCACTTGCAGCAGAGCAAAGCTGACGAGCATCGCCAGCAACCCTCCGCTATCAAAGAGGATAAATCGCCAGCCGGTCGTCGCCAGCGGCGCGTGGCCCGGCGGCAGAGCCAGCAGCATCCACGTCTCGCCCGCCAGTCCAATCACCTGCTGCACGATGATGATGACGAATAGCCAGCGGTAGCGCTGGGGGTTCCAGATCGCCAGTGGATAGGTCACGTTCCACATCAGGAATAGAATGCCCATTCCGCGGACGAGTGCCTCTCCCGGCAGCCCGCTCACCTCGAACCCAGGGGCAAAAGCTCCCGGCCGGGCGATAAAGGCCAACGCGCAGTTGACGTTGAAGCAGAACACCACGGCCAGCGCCAGCCGGGCCAACCAGAGAGCAACTCGGTTTTGGTTCATCAAATCACCTCTTATTCTGGGACAAGTATATCACTCTGGCTCTGCTTGTCCAAACCGAGCTTTTGTTGTACCATCCCACCGTGAGTATTTCTCCTGATGAGGAATTGCCAATGACTATCTCTATCGAAAAAGCACGCTGTACAGGATGCAGCTATTGTGTGATCATTTGCCCCGCAGAGGCAATCACCCTGGAAATCGAGGCCGAGACCTGGCCGCGGATTGACGCAAGCCGCTGTACCGAGTGCGGCGAGTGCATCTATGCCTGTCCCAACAACGTCTTTTCCGCGCCCGCGCTCGAACCACCGCCCGTTGAACTGGACGATCATTATGACGTCGTCATCATCGGGGCCGGTATCGGTGGACTGATGACTGCCGCTGGGCTGGTCAGGGCAAACAAGCGTGTGCTTCTCCTCGAACAGTTATCATTCGTCGGCGGCAAGTACACCCACTTGACGCACAAGGGGTACGCCATCAGCACCGCCGCCTGGACTTGTCCCGGCCCCAATAGCCGCATCGGGCGACTGTGTACCAAGTTGGGCGCGGACATTGAATGGGTCACCATCCATGATACCAAAGCGCGGGGCGACCATTGGGTACTCACGAAAGACGGTCGTCGCTTTGCTTCTACCGACGAGGCCCAAGAGGCACTGGTCGGTGGCGCGAAAGGGATGGCTCAGGTGTACGAGTGGATCGCCGATATGTACGATCCCCGGACGAGCTATCCCATCAATATGACCGCCCGCCAGTACATTGAAAAATATTTCCCCGGCAACGAGGAATACATCAAGTACGTGGAGACCATTATCACCTATTGTTTTGCCTCGCAGACGGTGGACACCTTCTCGGCGGGAGAGACCAAACGGGCCATCGTGGACGCGCTAGAGCAAATGGCCGACTGGGGCACGGCGGTCGGCGGGACGGCGGCCATCGTTGCCGGCGTGGAGCGGGTGGTGCGCGAGCGCGGTGGGCAGATCGCCACCCGTACCCGCGTCGCTTCCATCACGGTCGAGGGCGGGCGGGCGACGGGGGTGACGTTGGATGATGGGCGCGCCATCGAGGCCGACGTCGTTATCCACAACGCCGGTCTCAATCGGATGGTGAGCCTGGTGGGCGAGGACAACTTGCCTGCCGACTATGTGGCCCGTCTGCGCTCCGCTGTTCCGGCCAACGTGGCCGCTCTCATCCTGGGTACGACTGAATCATTGCTCGGCTCATCCCACTCGCTGCTGCACACCATGGGTTGGGAGCGAACGTTGAACACTTATGCCCCCACCTTCTTCGATTCAAAACTGGCCCCGGAAGGGCGGCACGCGCTGGATGTGTTTTGGGTGATGCAGCCTCCTTTCGACAAGCGGCGCGAACTTGATTTGATATTAAGCCAACTCCGCGAACTCTTTCCCAACTTGGACCAGGTGGCCGAGTTGCAAATACCGATGTTCTTCACTGGTTCGTGGACGGCCGAGATGGCCCATCGGATAGGGCAGAGCGGCGCGGAGCGGCTCGATCCTCGCTCACCCATCGAGAATCTGTACCTGGTGGGGTACGATTGCATCGGTTACGGCATGGCCGGCGACATCATTCCCCACGGCGTCGAGCGGGCGCTGTACCTGATTTTGAACGATCCCGCCTACGCGCCGGAGGACGAGAAAGCCTCGGCCCGGTTCGGCAAGTGGCTCAAGTCGCGGATATTCAAGGCGATGGCGTTGGGGAAACGGATAAGGAGCGTAAAATGACCGAACTAGAAACCACCTGTCGTTTGCTAGAGTGGGAACTTGCGCTGGGAACGGGGGAAAAGCAGGTGGTGCGTTTCGATTTTACTGTTGAGCATCCACGGAGGATGGCTCTGCTAGGGCTGCCGTGACTGGCTGATCGAGCGGCAGTTGCACTATGAACCGGCTTCCTG
The DNA here is from genome assembly GCA_003648125.1 of Chloroflexota bacterium. The sequence goes on along the minus strand of QMOE01000079.1, from coordinate 4,060 downwards.
GGCAGGCTTTCTCGTCGTAGCCGGGGCTTTCGGCCCAAATCAGCCCGCCGTGAGCCAGCACTGTTCCCTGGGCGATGGTCAGCCCCAGGCCCGGCCCGCCGCCTTTGAACTTGGTCGTGCCAGAGGAATGGAGCGCGACCTCGCCGGTGCGGTAGAATTTGGCAAAGATCAGGTCCAAATCTTCCGGGGCAATGCCGATGCCGGTGTCTTTTATCGCGATCTGGATACACCGTCCCAGGTCGGGTACGTCCACCATCTGCCCGCTCACTTTGATTCGTCCCCCGTCCGGCGTATACTTGATGCCGTTGTTTACCAGTTGGTAGAACGCTTTGTACAAAAGATCGGGGTCGCCCGAATAGATGGGCAAGTCCGCAAGTCCCTCGCGCTCCAGGGACAGATTCCGTTCTTCTAATGCCTGTCCAAGCTCCATGGCGATGCCGCTAAAGATAACAGTCATATTCACCGGGCTGCGGCGGATTTCAAGCCCACCGACCATCACTCGTGAGACATCGAGGATGCTGTTAAAGACGCGGTGAAGCCGCTTGGTGCCCGTCACTATCCCTTCCACCAGTATGTGTAGTTGAGGGTCTTTTTGCACTGCGCCGGCATCTTCTAGCATCTGGGCATATCCCAGCAGGGAGGCTACGGGCGTGCGCAGTTCGTGGGCCGATACCTGGATAAAGTCGGTCTTGGTCTTGTCTATCCGCTCCAGTTGCTTGAGTGCACGGGTCAGTTCTTCGTTAGCGCGGCGCAGTTCGGCGATGGCTTGCTGGTCAGAATCACGCAACCGATCCGTGAGGCGCACCAGCAGGCGAAAGCCCAACGAGGGGCTGCGTCTTAGGACCTTGATGAAAGGCTCACGCTTGATCTCTATGAGGGTGGTGGGCTGGGATGTGCGGACGGTGGCGGTGCGGGTGCTTTGTTGAAGGATAGCCATCTCGCCGACGAACTCTCCCGGCCCGGTGTAGTGAAGGTGGCGTTCGCTTTTGTCGTCCAGTTGTTTGAGTATCTCCAACTGTCCCTGGACGATGGCGTAGACTGCGTCTCCCGACTCTCCTTCTCGGCAGATAATTGTACCGGCCGGGAGTGAACGTATTATGGCTGCTTTGGTTAACTCGCTCAGGTCTTTTTCTTCCAGGCCGGAGAGAAGCGAACCAAAGAACTCTTTAATATCTTTTTGTGACGAGTTCATACAGTACTATATAGCACACTTTTGATATTCGCGCAACATTGCAGGGTGTGAGCGTATCACGGAGGGAAATTTGATTTGGGTGTGTTTCAAATGAGTTGGGTAGGCGCGCTTTCCATAGCGCGCGGTATGGAAACCGCGCCTACTTTTAACCGAAATGAAACGCACCCATTTGATTTGCCCTCAGTACGGAGATAAAGTATAATGTAGTTACGGTCGCAGCATAGCTGGGAAGGGAGAATTCAGTAGTTGGCATTGACCCGCACCATCTTGCTCGTGGAGGGGAGAAAACCCACGGCAGAGTATTTGGCCCCTGATCTTGATGGTCAGGGATACGATATTATCACAGCCCGCACGCGCAGGGATGCCCTGGCTAAGGCGCAAGAGGCACATCCAGCGGTAATCGTGCTGGATTCCCCTTCATTGCGCTTCAGTAGTCGTCGTTTCTGTGAGGCATTGCAAGACGCTGCTTTTGAGATTCCGGTGTTGATGTTGCTGCAGGAGGGAGATAAGATTGACCGTAGTGTAGGGGCGCGTGCCCATCTGCGGTATCCCTTTTCCACCAGGAAATTGCTCAACCGGATTGCCAGGCTTTTACCCACGCCCGACGATGATGTGCTTCAGGTGGGTGAAATACTGCTCAACATCAAGCAACGTTGCGTCATTCGGGGCGATCACGAAAGTCATCTTACCCCCAAGCAAGTTCGTCTCCTCGAGGTCCTTTTGCGGCATCCCGGAGAGGTTTTGTCGCGTGCATTTTTGATGAAACAGGTATGGGATACTGACTATCTGGACGACACACGCACGCTTGACGTCCACATCCACTGGGTACGCAAGGCAATTGGGGACGATCACAAATCACCAGTTTGCCTGCGCACGATTCGTGGGGCGGGCTACTGCTTGCAAGTGCAGGCGGAGAAGTAGCAGGGCTGATTTGCCCAAATCCGACTTTGTGGTACAATCGTGCTGAGTTTGACTCAATACACACGCCTCTTGACCGGCGAGACTGTGCTGGGTGGCAGCCACCCTGGCCCCTCAATGGAGTGACGGAGGCGGAGGATAATAAACGGAATAAGGAGGTTCCTCTATGGCTGTCGTTTCTATGAAAGCGCTCCTGGAAGCCGGAGTGCATTTCGGTCACCGCCCCCACCGCTGGAATCCGAAGATGAAACCCTACATCTTCACCGAGCGCAATGGGGTGCATATTATAGACCTGCAACAAACTATCGCTGCGATTAACCTGGTCTATAACTTGATTCGAGAAACTGTCGCTGCTGGCGGGATGGTACTCTTTGTAGGCACAAAGCAGCAAGCTCAAGATACCATTGCTCTGGAAGCGCAACGTTGTGAGATGCCATACGTCAACCAGCGCTGGCTCGGCGGCACACTGACCAACTGGCGCACCATTCGGAAGCGCATTGACTACCTGCTCAACCTGGAAGCCCGCCGCGACCGGGGTGACTTTGAACTCTTGACGAAAAAAGAGGCTCTGGGATTGCAACGCCAGATCGAGAAACTTGACAATCGTCTGGGAGGCATCAGAGAGATGCGCAACGTCCCAGATATGCTCTTCGTCGTGGATGTACGGCGGGAGGCCACAGCGGTGAAAGAGGCCAACAAGCTGGGTATTCCTATCGCCGCTATGGTTGACACCAACTGCGATCCTGACCCAATTGATTATTTGATCCCGGCTAACGATGATGCCATTCGTGCCATCAAGTTGATCACTTTGAAAATGGCCGATGCGGTACTGGAAGGAATTGCCCAACGTAAAGGTCAAGAGCCAGAGGCTTTTGAGGTTGAAGAGCTTGGCATCGAGGATGAAAAGTACCTCAGCGCCGCTACTCTGGCTCGCTTGAAGGAATTGAGTTTTGAAGAAGAGGCCGGAGAGGCTAAAGCCGAACCGCCCGCGGAGGAGAAGGCAGCGGAAGAACCAGTCGCTGTGGCCGACGAACGCGAGGCAGAACCCCCGGCAGAAGCAGTGCCGGCCGAAGAGCCAGGTGGGCAGGCCGAGGATGTAGCTGAGGAGCCTGCGGCGGTGAGTGTGGAGGATCAGGCAGTCTCTCCAGAGCCGAATTTTAAGGAGTGAGGTCTGCATCTACTGAGCCTGATTCTCTGGTAAACCGTATTGGCCCCAAGATAACGAAGGAGAACAAACATTGAAGATCACCGCAGAAATGGTCAAAGAACTGCGGCAGGTGGTCGGCGCTGGGGTTTTGGATTGTCGTAAAGCGTTGGCCGCCTGCGACGGCGATTTTGAAGCTGCAGTTGTCTATTTGCGAGAAAAAGGTCTGGCCAAGGTAGCCAAGAGAGCAACTCGCCAGGCATCTGAGGGACGCATAGAAGCGTATGTCCACCCCGGTAACCGGGTTGCCGTGTTGTTGGAATTGAATTGCGAGACCGATTTCGTCGCTCGCACAGATGATTTCACAGTTCTTGCTCACGACCTGGCGCTCCACATCGCTTTTGCTGCGCCGAGTTACTTGACCCGCGAACTAGTGCCCGATAAAGTGATCGAGAGCGAGCAGGCCATTTATCGCACTCAGGCTTTGGAAGAAGGCAAGCCCGAACGCATCGTGGATCGCATCGTCGAAGGGCGAGTGGAAAAGTTTTACCAGCAAGCGTGCTTGATGGAGCAACCTTTCGTCAAGGACGAGGACAAGACTATAGAGAGTTTGATCAATGACGCTATTGCTAAACTCGGCGAGAACATTGTCCTACGCCGCTTCGTGCGTTACGAGGTAGGGGAGAGTTTGTAGGATAGGATGGCTGCCGCAAAGTACAAACGGATTCTGTTGAAACTGGGGGGTGAGTCGCTGGCTGGCCCTGGTGGCTTTGGTATCAGCCCTCACATGGCGGAGGAGATCGCCG
>QMOE01000078.1 GCA_003648125.1 Chloroflexota bacterium | reverse complement strand
GTACCAATGGGCCTCGGCCTGGGCTTGGATCCGGCGTATCTTGCGCCGCACCTCGTGCCGCTGCTTTTTGCTCAGCATTTGCAGGTACTCGTCCCACGTGCCGGGCAACTGTACGACGGGGCAGACATCGTCCCGCGCCATCTCAATGGCCCAGCCCCGCGCCTCGACCAGCGCGGGCAGCAGCTCCAGCGTGGACGAATCCTGGTGAACGTTGCACAGGTCAAGCACGTCCCATTCCACCTCGCCCCCCGCCAGATAGTCCACCAGCGCCCCGTAAACATCACTTTCCCGCCCCCGGGCCACGATGAGGTCGAGGTAATCGGAGACCTCTACACAGCCGACGGTCGCCAGCACCCGCTGCCCCTGCGGATTGACGACGGCGAAAAGCGGCGCGATGCCGACCAGTTCCTCATCGTCGTGCACGGCCAGGATGAGCAGTTCACCCTCGCCCAGGTGGTGCCACCAGGTGCGCTGGTACTCTAGCGTGAGGAAAATGGTGTCGGCGGGGGAGCGGTGCAGCAGGTCATTCCATTCGCCAGCCAAAGTCTCAAAGCCGCTGGCGTCATGGTAGGAATGTACGGATAGCGTCATTTTGGGGGCCTCCAGAGGATGTGACAGGAGATATGATAGCACGGCTGTGCGGGACTGGCAAACCAGCCGCGCCAGGGAGCTTTAACAACGTGTCCGCAGGCCGCGCAACCCTTCGATGCCATAAATCACCCCGCCGACGAGCCCCGCCGCCAGGGTGACGCCGCCCAGCGCCATGCCCAGCGCAGCCGCGACGTTCTCACCCGCGCCCACCGGGGTAAAGATGGCCGTACTGACCGCCTCCCTCACCCCCCACCCGCCGATGGAGAGAATCAGCCCGGAGACGGAGAGCAGCGGTGTGGCGACGAAAAAGTAGCTCAGGCCGATTCCGGCCCCCACCGCTTGCCCGCACAGCCAGTTGATGAGGACGTTGACGAGGTTAAAGAACACCGAGACGCCAAAGGCGCTCAACACGGCCCGCCGGCCGCAGCCGGTGACGGCAGCGTAGACCTTTGCCAGCGGCCCCTGCACCGCCAGCGAGAGGGCAGGTGGCAGCCAGCGGGTGAGCCGCCGCAGGAGGCGCCCCTCCAGCACCAGCCCGCCGGCGACCAACCCCCCACCCGCCACACCGAGCAACAGCCACACCAGCCAGGGTTCCATACGGGCAGCGTTAAAGGGCAACACCACCAACCCCATCACAAAGAGCACCAGCAGGCCAGTCATCCTATCGAGCAGGACTGTGCCGACGGAGGCGGAGGAGTCGGTATCCTGGGTCAGCTCCAGCGCCCGCACCACGTCGCCGCCGAACTGGCTGGGGAGAAAGCTGCTAAAGAACTGCCCCACAAAGTAGAGGCGCAGCAGGCGACCGAAAGGAACCGCCGGGTCGAGCGCCCGCAGGAGAACGAACCAGCGAACGGCCCGGATGCCCAGGCTGAGGACAAAGAGCAGAAAAGCAGCCAGGAGATAGCGCAGGTCGGCGCGGCGCAGCGCGTCCAGCGTCTCACCCAGGCCGATCCGCCAGAACAAGAAGGCCAACGCGCCGACGCTGACCAGCACCCGCAGGATGTTCATCCAGTGCTTTTTCACTCGCTCACCACCCGTATTTTGCTCAACAGCACTCGCCCGCCCAACCAATGGCCGTCCTCGGCCACAACAGGCAAGCGGTCGCCGGAGATGTGCAGGCCGACTTCGATATCGTAAAAGCCGGGCGGGGTGGTCAGACCCACGGTCAGATCGCGGACATCCTCGATTATCTGGCCGGCGGGGACGGCATCGCCGGTCAGTGGACTATCGCTGCTGGCCCAGACCTGGTCTTGGACGCCGAGGACGTGGGCAAATACCCGATAGTTTTCATTAACCGCAGTCAGCGAACGCCAGTAGAGGGTCAGGTGGATTGTCTCGCCGGGGCGCGCCACCCGGCGGTCGAGGTCGTAGCCAGCCAGCATGATCTGATCATCAAAGTTGGCGTCTAGGGGATTGGGAAACTCGCCGGGCCGGGGCTGGATTTCGACCTGTGTCAGGCGCAGCGCGTCGCGCCCGTCAGACGTGGCGAGACGCGGCCCGCCGGGCAGGTAGAGGCCGACCTGGACGTAGCCCGCGTCCGGCGTGTAGGCCGTCTCCGGGACGTGGAGGCGGTAAGTATCGGCAAAGGTGACGCCCGGCTGCCATGCGGTGGTGGGGTATCCACCCAGGCCGGGGTGAGTGTCCCGTTGGGCGATCATGGTGCCCGCGTCGCTCAACAGGTGGATAAAGACGACATAGTTCTGTTCGGGCCGGGCGAGCGCCCGCCAGTAGAGGGTGACATCCACATCATCGCCCGGCGCGACGGCCGCCGGCTCAACCCGGTAGCCCAGCAGCCGCGCCACGTTGCCGAATTCGACGTCCATTCGATTGGGCGCGGCCTCTATTTCGGACTCGGTCAGCAAGCGAGGACGACTGAAAGCCGGGGCCAGCACGCCAGTCAATCCGTAGACAGCCAGCGTTGCCATTCCTAGCGTCACGGTCAGGCTCGCCGCCCAGGTCAAGCGACGGGGGAGAAAGCAGCCCAGTCCCCCCATCAGCAGAATCGCAAAGGCCGGCAGGGCGGGGAATAGAAAGCGGCCCATCGCGCCGGCGGGCTGGATCAGAATGTAGTACACCACCACGACTGTAAAGGTGAGGCAGGTCGTCGCCAGGAGCGCCAGCCCGGCCCAGGGAAGCGAACGGCGGGGAATCAAATAGCCGGCCAGGGCCAGGGCGCAAAAGTAGAGCAGCGCCCGGTAGACGGTCTGAGGCAGGGGCAGTTGACCGTAGCCAAAGCGGCCCCACAGACTGCTCCACAGGTAGGGCAGGCCCTGCTGCACGGCCCACCAGTTGCCGGCCGGGGAGCGGCCGGCCCAGAGTTCGTTGACCCTGCTCATGCCGGTGAGGTCGCCGTAGAGCGCCAGGTTGCGCCCGAACCACCAGCCGGAGATGACAGCCGCCAGGCCCAGGATGATGAGGTTGCCGCGCAGGAAAGCGCGCCAATTTCGAGTTCGCCAAGCAACCAGCACGTAGGCCAGTTCGATGGGACCCAGCAGGGCCGCCAGGTGGAGCTTGGTGAGGAGCGCCAGGCCGTAGAGCAGGCCCAGCGTCAAAGCGGTGCGGGAGGTGTGGCCGCGCCGCACCAGCCGAACGCACATCAGCAGCACAGCCGCGCCGCACAGCGCGGCGGGGATGTCGTTATTGACCGCGCCGCTCAGATAGATGAACTGGGGGTTAAAGGCGACCAGCGCCGCCGCGCCAACGGCTAACGCGGGTTGCTCGGTAAAGAGCTCACGCCCAACGAGATAGGTGAGCCAGACGACGCCCGCGCTGATGAGGGTCGTCAGCCAGCGCACCAGGTAGACGGCCAGGGTGACGCCGTAGAGGTGGGGCAATTTGCCAAATTGCCCTACGTCGTCCGAGTGAAGGTATTGGTTCTTGTTGTCGCTGCTGACTTCCCAGACGCGGCTATCCCAATGCGGGTTGACGGTCGGCTCGTAGTAAACCTCCTGCGCGATGGGAACCCATCCACTGACCAGCGCGCCGAGCACGTAATAGAGCGGCGGGTGGTGGCTCTGAGCGCGCGGCCCTTCGGCCGACTGCACGGGCAGGCTGTGGTAGACGGCGACGTGGCGCACGTAGCGAAAGTGGCGCAGTTCGTCGGTCGGCTCGTAGAGGGGAGAGTTGAGGCTGTAGGCGATGGCGAGCGCCAGGTAAGCGAGCAAGACTATGCCAATGGACAAACGGGCAGGTGTGAGCTCACGTCTCATGACGACGTCGCCTCACGGCCCAGGCGGCAGTGGCGATGATGAGCAGCAACGTCAGGCTGGTGATCGCCAGGCCGATTTTCAGCAGCGGGGGATCGTAGGTCATCACGACGCGGTGCTCGCCGGCCGGCACACAGACGGCCCGCAGGATATAGTCGGCCCGCAGGATGGGAAGCGGCGCACCGTCCAGCGTGGCCCGCCAGCCGGGGTAGTAAATCTCGCTCAACACCAGTATAGCGGCGGAATCAGCGCGCACCTCGACTGCGACCTGGTTGTTGCCCTGGCGGGAGAATCGCACCTCTTCTGGCTGCGCCGGATCGGACAAGGGGCAGGCGGATTCCTGCTCCAATAGCACCGTGCTGTGCGGATCGAAATCCGGTTCGTTGAGCCGCTCTAGCGCTGCATCGTCCGCGCGTACCTCCACTTGATGAATCAGCCAGGCGGCGGGCAGCGCGGCCGGACGTTCGTAGACCCAGACGCCGGATTGATGGCCGAGCAACCGGGGCGCGTTCTCGTCGGCAGGAAAATCCATCTCTTGCGCCGCCACCAGGTAGCGGGCGTGCAGGAGATCGTAGGCGCGTGAACGGTAGTCGGGAACCTGGGTGATGAAGCGAGAGTAGCGCTCCAGTTCCAGCGGGTCGTAGCCAAAGACGCTCTCCAGACCAAAGGCCGCCCCCTTGTTCTGTTCAAAGACGCTCAAGCCCCAGGGGAGCACGCGCCCTTCCCCGCCGTCCACTATCTCGGCGACTATGCGCCAGTAGGCGCTCTCTTCCACCTCGGCGGGCCGGATGATGGAACGGCCAAATCCCCACAGGTCCAGCAGCACCAACCCGATAGCCAGCAACGTTCCCTGGCGAGTGCTCAGGCGGCCCGCCCCCCAGGAGCGCATCAATCCCACAGAGAGGAGGAAAAAGAGCAGAAAGAGGGCGCTGTTGTTGGCGACGTGCCAGAGGCGGCCAACCTGGGGGTTGCTCTCCCGCAGCAGGGCAAAGAGAAGAAAGCAAACGAGGATGACCAGGGTGGTGATGGAGGCGACCAGCCACGGGAATGGGGAGCGAGTCCACCTCTGCAGGGCGCGCCGGGCCTCCGCTCCGTTGCGGCGCAGGTCGGTCAACAGCAACCCGCTCAGGGCAGCGACGGCAAAGGTAAAGAGGAAACCGGCCCGGCCGGGGGCACGCATGGCTCGAAAGAAAGGGAGGAAATCATAGGCCAACCGGTGGAGGATACCGAACCGCCCCAGGGCCAACAGCAGTCCTCCCCCGCCCAGCGCAAGCAGGAAGGGAAGCAAGCGATGGTGCGCGCTCTTGCGGAACGCCAGGGCCAATGTCAGAAGCAAGGGCAAGATTCCAGTGTAAAGGATTAATTCCACATAAACACCATCGCCCCAGTACCCGATCTGGCCTGGTTCGCCAAAAAAATTAGGGACAAGCAGCGTCAACAGGTAGCTCGGCGGCCAGGAGTAATCGGCGGCGAAAACGTAGCTGGCCTCCTGGCGGGTGGAGAGGAACGCCAGTTCCGCCGTGGGGAGCAACTGGACAGCGGCCAAGCATAGGCCGGTCATGACCATTGCCCCCCCGAAAAACAGCGGTCTCAGCCTCGCGCAGAGCATCCCTGCCTCTTTCCAGGACACAATGGTGCGATAAATTGCGTAGGCCGCCAGTACCAGCCCCACGTAGAGGAAAGATGCAGTGTGCCCCGCCAGCAGAGCCAACGCTACAGGCAGGCCACCCAGCAATGCTCTATTCCACTTGCCCCGTTCCAGCGCCGCGCGGTAAGCCCACAAGATCATTGGTAGCCAGGCCAAGGTCATCACCACGCCCAGGTGCCCGGCGTATAGGCGCACGGAAAAGGCTCCGCTGAAAGCAAAGACGCAAGCCCCAAAAAGTGCGCCCGCTTTGTCCGCCCCCGCGCTGCGCAACCAGCCGTACATCCCCATCCCGGCCAGCCACAGGTGCAAGCAGGCAAGCAACCCAACAGCCCGTGCAGCAGGAAGCAACAGGAGCAACCAGACCGGCGGATAGAAGAGGGCCGGCTGAGGATTAGCCAGGAAGGGAACGCCGGAGAAGAGATAGGGGTTCCACAGGGGCAGCTCTCCCTGGCGCAAACTGTCAACAGTAAAGCGGAACCACGGCAGGAACAAGTGGTTCAGTTCATTCCCGCCAACCGTTTGGCCGGGGGGCAGCCACAGCAGATCCCACAAGGGGATGAGAATGAAAAGGGCCAACAGGAGCGGTGCTTTTATCTTTTTGAACAAGGTAAAAAGGTTCATCGCGCCACACTCACCGCTTCCAGAAAGAGACGGTCGCCACGCTGTTGGTCTCCATCGTAGAGGGGCAGCCGGGCCATCGTGTCGCTGCTGTAAAGTCCAATAGAAAGCAAGTATCGTTCAACCGGCGAGCCGGCCGGGACGGCGATCTGATCGTGCAGCGCCAGGAAGCGGTCGCCGGATCGCAGGCTGTGGGAGGTCAGCGGGAGGCTGTCTTGCTGGGCCACCAGGGTTTGTGGATCAGTGAGCAGATGGGTAAAGAGAACCAGGCGCGGGGGAGGGGTCGCCAGTACCTCCCAGGCTGTGACCAAGCGCAGCGGCTCGCCTGGCCCGGAAGGGAGGTAGCTATAACCGCACAGGGTCAAGCTATCGCCAAAGCGCACTGGCAGCGGGGCCGGGTCGCCCCCCGCCTCCGGCGCAAACCAGGCAGCGCCCGAATCAGGCTCTACCGTTTGGGGCGGCTCGTCCAGTCTGAGCGCCGCGCCCTGCCCGACGGGCAATGTGTCGGAGAGCGGTGGCGCTCCAGTCAGCCATTCACGCTGCAATTCGGCGGGAATCAGGGAAAACGGCGCAGCGGCATCGGGGAAGAGGTAACGCACGTGTGAGCCAGCGGGCAGGACCAGAGTGGTGCGGCAGTCATAGTAGCGGATTTCCAAATCGGTGCGGCGCAGTAAATAGTCCATGCTCTGCCAGGCGGGCCGCCACCAGGGGTCGCTTTCGTAGGTCAGCACGGTGCAGAGGGCGACCGGGCCGGAATCGGGCGCGCTTTCCAGGTAACGAGCCGCCTGGGCCAGCCCACTCTGCCAGAAAAAACTGACCCCTTCCACGGTGGGCCAGACGTCAAAGTAGGCGTGCCATGCACTGACCAGATGAACGAACAATATGAGCGCCAGCCCTCCGGTCAGGGCGAGGGAGCCGACGTACCGGCGCAGCCAGCGCCAACATTCGACCGCAGCCAGGCCAGGGAAAGCAAAGGCGACGGCTTGGGCGGCGACGATGCGATAAAAGTTTGGCACCGGCTGGCTGAGCATGCCGGGAATCAGACTCACCGGCAACCAAATCAGAGCAAATGCATAAGCTGGCCGTCGCCAGCGCGTCAGTGCGACGAGCAGCCCTGTCAGGAAGAGCAAGGCAGTCAGCGGTTCAAAGATCGGCCTGCCGGGGACGTTATCAAAGATGAGCGGGTCTCCGTGGAAAGTAAAGCCTCCCAGTGTCTCCAGGGTGGTCTGGAGCGCCGGTCGCGGGTCGCCAACCATCAGCGCGGCCAGGGGGCGGTTGAAATCCCGAAAGTCAAACTGGTCGGCCTGGGGATGAACGTGCAGGTAATATACCAGTGGGAACACTACCAGCAGAGTGACGACGGCTCCCAGGAGCAATGGCTGGCCCAGCCCAGCCAGCCTGGGACGGTGAAAGATCCACATGTAGATGAGAAAGAGTAAAAAGACGGCCGGCAGCACTCGCGCCGCCGTAAAAGCGTAAAAGGTCAGGCCCAAACAGAGGCCAGCACCTGCCATAAAAAGTGATTGTTGCAAGCGGCATTGTGCGCGGCGCGGGGACAGCCCACGCCAAAAGAGATAGCCGGACAGGGCAGCAAAGGGAATCATAGCGACTGAGCGCGCCCCGGCCCGGGCAGCAAAGATAGTCCAAAAGGAAGTAGCCCCGCCGGCCAGGCTTGCCAGGGCCACCGCAGGCCCAAAGAGACGGTGGATCAACAAATACACGGCTACCAATCCCAACAAGCTCAGCGCGGACGAGGCAACGCGCAGTGTAAAGACATTGCGCCCCACGAGCGGCAGCCAGGGGGCCAGCCAGTAGTTGAAGAGAGGCTCCCGCCCCTGTCCGGCCTGGTAGAATATCCGCCAGTCGCCATCCAACACCTGCTCGGAAATTTGAGTGGCAATCAGCTCGTCCATTCCCAAGCCAGGGGGCACGGCCAATGGAGAACGGAAACGAAGGTAAGCAGCCAGCAAGAGCAAGGCCACCACTCCAATAAGCTTTGCTCTACCGTTCACATCACACCTGCCTGGCGCTCAAACTGTCCCTTTGGATAGTTCTGACATCGGATAGCCTCAGCCCGGCCCGCAGCAGAGCCGCGTACCCCAGGCCCAGCGGCAGCAGACGCACCAGGCGCAGGAGGAGG
>QMOE01000077.1 GCA_003648125.1 Chloroflexota bacterium | reverse complement strand
TTCCTCATAACGGGAATTGCTGCCTCTGAACAGAAAGGCAGGTTTGGAAACCTGCCCTACAGTCAGCGCGATTTCCAATCGCGGCTACAGCGCGCAAACGCCCCGGAATATTGAAAAGATACCTCAATGTCATCGAGATAAGGCATCTCCTCGCTTTGCAGTTTGTCATTGCGAGGAGCCCTTCGACAGGCTCGGGGTAAACTCCGCGACGAAGCAATCCCCTCCGTTACTCGCGCGTATGAAGACGGGAGATTGCTTCGCTTGCAATGACACATCCAGGCCTTTGATAACATTGATTCAGAAGCCAGGCTTTTCTGAAAAACCTGGCTTCTCTCCACCTGTCGGGTGGTGAATTGGAGTGAGTGATGGTACAATACGGCCCGTTGCGCGGTTGCGAATAGCCCACTGCACAGAATAGGAGTCCCGGTGAGAATAGTCACACCTGACCAGTTTGAGCGCTCGTCGCTGTTGATCGTCGTCTCCGGCCCGGCCGGAGTAGGGAAAGATGCCTTGCTCCAGGGTATGAAGGAACGAGAATGCCCATTTCACTTTGTCGTCACCGCTACGGACCGCCTGCCGCGTCCGGGAGAAATTCACGGTGTGGACTATTTCTTCTTCACCACTGAGGAATTCGACAGGATGATCGAACAGGATGAGTTGTTAGAGCACGCCATTGTCTATGGGCAGCACAAGGGTATTCCCAAACAACAGGTGCGCGAGGCGCTGTCCAGCGGTAAGGACGTCGTCATGCGCATTGACGTGCAGGGCGCAGCGACGGTCAAGCAACTGACGCCGGGGGCCGTGTTGATTTTTCTGACCGCTTCCTCGGAAAAGGAATTGGAACAGCGGCTGCGCGGGCGAGGCGGCGATTCACCCGCGCAACTCCAGAAACGCATTGCCACTGCCCGTGAGGAGATAAAGCGGCTGGCCGAATTTGACTATGTCGTCGTCAACCGGGACGGAGAACTGGATCAAGCGGTGGACGATGCACTGGCGATCATCCGGGCCGAGCATTGCCGCGTCAAGCCACGTGTAGTGAAATTATGATGGGGCCAATTTTAGATTGCCTCTGGCAAGGGTTGACAGCGCGGGCAAAAATGCGTGCCGCGCTGGCTCACCCGGATACGCTCAATGGCCGTGCCACATCGCAGGCACGGTTGCCCCGCCCGTCCGTAGACCGCCAATCGTTTGCCAAATTCACCCGGTTGACCGTCTGTCCGTTGGTAGGTTGCGTCCGGGAGCGTCGTGCCGCCGTCAGCGATGGCCGCCCGCAGTACATCTCGGATGGCCCGATGCAGCCGTTGCACTTGAGCCGGCGTGAGTGTATTGGCCCGCCGCAGTGGATGAATGCCGGCTCGCCACAACGATTCGTCACTGTAGATGTTGCCCAGGCCGGCCAGAAAGTGTTGATTCAGGAGCAGCGGCTTGATGCGCCCGCGCCGCCGCGTCAGCATTTCCCCTAACTGCGCTGCCGTAAAGTCGTCCGCCAGCGGTTCAGGCCCTAGATCGTTCAGCACCTCGGCCGGATCGTCCACCAGCCGCAGCCGTCCAAACTTGCGCTGATCGTAAAAGCACAGACTTTGCCCATCATCCAGGGGAAACAGCACGCGGACGTGCCGGTCGTCGGCAGGTTCTCCGGGGCCTACGATCAGTCGCCCGGTCATGCGCAAGTGGATCAGCAGCGTGCCACCACTGAGTGTGATTATCACCCACTTTCCCCGCCGCCCCACGTCGGCGATCGTCTGCCCTGCCAAACGGCGGGCGAAGGCGTCCGGATCGGGCGGGATGACGCTACGCGGCCAGCGCACTTGCACCCCGACGATGATACGTCCTATCAGGGACTTGTGCAGCCCCTGGACCACGGTTTCGACTTCTGGCAGTTCGGGCATAGCCCAGTTCCTCTAGTAATGGATGTTGACCAGTGTCCCTATCGAAGCCCAGTTAAAGAGCCACTCTGCATCCGGTGTGAACAGATTGACGCAGCCGTGGCTCATCGGATGGCCGAAATTGCTGTGCCAGTAGGTGCCGTGCAGGCCGTAGCCCCTGTAAAAGTACATCACGTATGGCACGTTGGGTAAGTAGTAACTGGGGCCACTCATATCGTCGTAGCGCAGCTTGGTCCAGATGCGGAACTGTCCAATGGGTGTAGGGGTGTACGGCAAGCCGGTAGAGACGGCGACTGCACGCACCAGCGTCTGTCCCTCGTAGGCAGTGAGTCTTTGCTGAGTCAGGTCTATGTCTATCCAGCGCACGTTACCGTGAACTGATGAGGGAGATAGCGGCGCGGGCGGTGGAAGGGGTGGGGCGGTGGGGAGGATGTTCGGGGTGGGGGTGAGGGTAGGGGTAGGAGAGGGCGTCTTGGTCGGAGAAGAAGTGGGAGAGGGGGTTGGGGTGGGCGTCAAAGTAGATGTGGGAGAGGGCATGTCGGTGGGCGTGGGGACGATGGTCGCAGTGGCAGTTGGGGAGAGGGTAGGGGCAAGCGCGGCCAACACGGGTGTATTGATTGGCAGAGACCAGATCAAAACACTGGCAATGATAACAGTCAGAATGATCAGGATGACGCCGACGGCGAGGTAGCCTGGCCAACGATGTGGCTCTGGTGCGGCGGGCGGAGGAGATGGTGCTCTAGGGGTAGAGAGCATGCGGCGGCGCGCCCAGCGCAGCGCGGCGTGGGCGCGAGGATTGTTGGGATCACGAGCCAGCACGCGAGTGATGTAGGCCAGACTGGCGCGTGGGTCTTTGTTGAGCCAGGCTAACCACAGCAAGGCAATCGTGCTGGTGGAATCGAGCGCCAGCGCAGCCCGAAACTTGCGCCGCGCTTTGGACTTTTCCCCGTTGCGGGCGGCGGCCTGGCCCTCTCGTAATAATGCGGCGATGCGCTCTTTCATCGAGTTCATGGGTGGGCTACTGGTTCTCACCCTCAATGAAGCAGACGATCCCGTCCGCGATGCCCTGAGCCACCAAATCGGCCCGTTGGGTAAGCATGGGACGATCGTTTAACATAAAGCCGGTCTCAATGATAGCAGCCGGTGTCTGATCATTAATCTCGTAAAATGTGTGATAGCGGGTCATATCGTATGTGATGCTGTTGGCGTGAAAGTACATACCAGTGCGGGCGGCGTAGCACTGCGCCAGACAAGCGACCAGCCGATCCTCTGCCTCTGGCACCAGGCTGTCCTCGACACTGGCGACCTTGAACCCGCTGGCCGGTGGCGTGGCGTCGGGAAAGGAGGTGCAGGAATCGGCGTGGATGGAGACGAGTGCATCGACCCGGTATCCCTCCAGACGCGAGTCCATCTCCTCCAGCAGATCGGTTTGGTAGCCGAGAGCCTGCAGGAGATAGACGACCCGCTGGGCGACGTCCAGGTTGATGTCAACCTCTCTCAAACCATCGGGGCACACCGCGCCAGTGTCATTCCCCCAGTGACCGGCGACGATGCCGATATGCGTCGTTGCGGCGACAGACGGAACGACGGAAGGAACAACAAGAGGGGCGGAAGGCAAAGTAGCGGCGGGGGCGGGTGAGGCAACAGGTGGAACAGGTGAGGACACAGTATCCGGCATAGTGGTGCTGGATGGGATTGGCTCTCGCAGTTCGTGGATCGTCGCGCTCACGGCAGCCACGCAGCAAACGACGACGATCAGCCGCAAGGCAATTGGGACAGCGCCCGGAGAATCTTGATAGGCGTCTGGTGTGCGACCGCCCATTTGCTTGGTCAAATTACTCTTCCTCTGCCTTTATCTTGCTCAGGTGCCCGGCACTTGCAGTTACGTCTAGACTTGTTCAAAGTGGGAGGCATCTACGACAAAGATGGTGGCCCGGTGCTGTTCGGGATCGGGAGGGGAACACGTCTCTTCGAGGATGTCAATGACAGGCTGGACGTGTTGCTCTTCCACGCCGATGAGGAGCGTGACGTTGCCCCGCCGCAAAAAACCGCCGGTGCTGGCAACGCGAGTTACGCGGTGGTCGTGGGCCACCAGTCGTTCGATCACCCGTCCGGCGTCCGTGTCACGGACGATAGCAATGACCAATTTTGCTGTTTCCATTTAGTGGCCTCGCTTCATAATTGCTCAAAACGCTCAATGTCAAGCACATAGACGGTAGCGCCCCCCGTTTCTACCTCGATCATCGTGGGCTGGACTTCGAGCATGGGGGCCTCGGCGTGGGCGGGAATAAACTGCCTGCGGGTGCGGCAGCACTCGCGGATGTGTTCGAGCAGGCGCGGCCGCCGTGCCCGGTCGAGGCCGACGAGCAGCGAGAGCGTGCTTTCGTACAGAATGCCGCCGCTGGAATCCAGCCGGGTAAAGTAAAACCCGTCGCCGGTCAGCCTGTCCGTGAGCGCGCCGGCCTGAGCGCCGGAGACGGTGACGATGGCTAGTTGATTGACAATGTTAGGTGGTGACATATTCCCTCCACTCTTTCATTGTATCAGATTTTGCGGACAGTGCCAAATCAAGGTCGCGTCTGGCGGCCGCCTCCGAACAATTGCTCCCAGACGACACTCGCGCCCATCTTGACCAGTTGCGGCAGGTTGAAAGCGGTGACGCCAAACGGGAGGTCTAGCTCCTCTTTCTCGCACACGGTGGACGTGTTGGCGCGGTCAATCTGTGGTTTCAACGCCAAAAGCTCGCGCTCCAGTTCTTCCGGCGTGCAGCGTTCGATCAGGTCGTCAATCTGGGCCATCAAAGAGGTGGCGCGGGCGATGCGCTCCTCGGTCTCGGCGGCGACCTCTTGGCTGATCAGCCCGAACCGGGCTTTGAGCGCGTTGAGCCGCCGCCCGGCCTCGTATGTCACCTGCGCCATCTCGTCGCGGCTCATCCAGCGCGTTTCGTAATTCAGGATGTGCTTCCAGGTGGGGGCCAGCAATGCCCGGCGGTGTTCCTCCAGCGTGCGGCAAGAGATGCGATAGCCGTACTTTTCGGACTGTTCGTAGAACAGGCTGCCCGGATCCACGAACGGCGCCAGCGGCCCGATAAAGGGCATCAGGCGACCGTCGTCGAAGCGTGCCAGCAGGTGCTCGAAATAGTCCACTCCTTCCAGCACCGACTGGGCCGTCTGCTGGGGCAGGCCGACCATAAAGAACAGGTCAAAGCGGCGACAGCCGACGTCCAGACAGGCGGCGATAGTCTCCTCAATCGCAGCGTTGTCAAAGTTCATATTGAGCGCCCGCCGCACGGCCGGGTCGTGCGACTCGGGGGAGAACTCGATGACAAAGTTAGGCAGCGCGTCGGCCAATTTCTCCGCAAACGCTCGATCCAGCGGCTGAAATATCTCTAACATACCCTGGCCCGGGTAGCCCTTGACGGCGCGCAGGAAACGGCGGGCATAATCCATCCCGGCCTGGCGGATGTCGCCCAGGAGAAAGGCCGGCCCGCGGCTGACCTGGTACATGGCGCGCATATCGTCCGCCAGCTTTTCGGGCGAGCGAAAGGCCGGTTTGGTGCGCCCGCTGATGAGACGTGAGGCGGAAGCCGAGCCGCCGCAGTAGGAGCAGTTGTGCTTGCAGCCGCGCACGGTGAGCACGGCCATGGCCGGGTAATCAATCCAGTGGTTGAAAGGGACATAGTTCAAGAAATCCCGATCCCGCACCACCGAGCGCACCATCTGGCGATAGTTCATCTCCAGGTGATCCAGGTCAGCGGGGATGTAGGTCTGCGGGTTGACGTGGACCTCGCCGGCCTCGTCCTGCCAGGTGAGGTTGGGGATTTGAGCCAGGTCGCCATCGCCGGCGACGATGCACTCCATCAACTGGCGCAGCGGCTCCTCGGTCGAATCGCCGCGCAGGACATGGTCCACCTGGGGATAGCGGATCAGCTCCTGGTGAAAGTAGGAGGCGGAGAACCCGCCAAAGATGACGGGGGTCTCGGGGTGGTGACGCTTGACCAGTGCGGCGATCTCTAACGCGCCGTGGGCGTGGGGCAGCCAGTGGAGGTCTATCCCAAAGGCGCGCCCCTTGAGCCGGGCGATGAGCCGTTCGGCGTCAAAGCGGGGGGAGCGCACCATGCGGGCGGCCAGGTTGGCGATGCGGGTGCGGAACCCGGCCTGCTCCAGGTAAGCGGCCATGGTGGAGAAGCCGATGGGGTACATGTCAAAGATAGGCTCGGAGGGAACCAGGTCGCTGGTGGGGCCCCACAGGGTGGCCCGCTGACGAAAGTCGTAGACGGTGGGCGCGTGCAGGAAAATCAAATCGGCAGATGGCATAGATTTGGCCTCCAGATGAGTTAGCAGAACGGGCCGGATTGTAACACGCCCCCGTCATCCGTGCAAGAAGCCGTTCTGTCAATCGCCGGCTGATTCGAGTTGTTCGAGCTTTTCGCGCACCTGAGGCTGATTCGGATCCAGCAGCAAGGACATGCGGTAGGCGTTGAGCGATTGCTCCATTTGTCCCTGCGTGGCCCGCCACCAGCCCCAGATATCGAGTTCGTAGACGATGTCAGGGACGTCTTGGAGCAGGGGGCGCGCTTTCTCCAGTTCGCCCACCCACACGTAGGCCAATCCCAATGCTTTGCGCGTGGTGCTGTTTTTTGGGTCCGCCTGCCATGCTACTTGCAGATGCCCGACTGCATCCTGGAACCGGGCCTCTTCCATCAGTACCAGCCCCAATCGTTGTTGGGCGGTGCGGTCGTGTGGGGCGATTTGAATGGCTCGCCGGTATTGGTTGGCTGCTTGCTGCCGCAGGGCGGCCCGCTGCCCGTCATCCAGAGATTCAGGGAGGTCGCCACGGGCTTGCAACACGCAGCCCAGGTCGGCGTGCCACGTGGCTGGCAGAGGATGAAGGCTGACCAGAACGGCGGCGAGAAAGACCCCTACTACCCCGGCGGGGAACGTCCAGCGCCGCCCTGGGGGTGACCGGCGCAGGAGGATGGCCGCGTCCAGGCCGAGCAGCCCAAAGAACGGGAACCAGCACCACAGGTCTACATACTGGCGGGCGTCAGTGATCCCGTGCAGGAAAGTGGCTGTGAGGCCCAGCCATGTGGATTGATACAAGAGGTCGGCGCCGGGCCTGGCGCGAGTCCGAGCTGCCTGGTAGAGTGCTGCCATCAGCCACAGCAGCGCGGTGATGCCGGGCAGTCCTTGCTCCAACCAGGCCTCCAGGTAGAGATTGTGCGAGTAGTAGAGGAAAGCGTGTTGTATGAGCAGCGCGTATTTGGCATACACCATCGCAAACTGCCCCCCCAACCCGATCCCGGTCAGCGGAAAGTCTTGAATCAGGTAGACGCTGCCCCGATACACCGCGAGGCGGTCGGGGCGGATAAACATGGGAGCCAGGGTTTGTTTGATGATTGGTATATCGCCCAGCGCCGTGACGTCGCCCCGTACGATCACATAGACCACCAGTCCCAGCGCCAGAATCCCACCGGCGATGGCGACCGCGCGCGCCAGTCGCCAATGGATGGCCGCCCATATCACCGCCGTCACTGCCACGGCCAGCCACGCCCCCCGCGACGCGCTCATCAGCAGCGCCAGCGCTATCAGGCCCGCCCCGATGCCCCCGCCAATGCGCCATCCTATCCGCTTCTCCGTCAACACCAGTGCAACGGCGAGGAAAAACCCGCCTTCTAGAAAGGTCGCCACGCCATTGGCCTTGGGTGCCCAGTCAGCAACCGATGGGGCGATCTTGCTAATGAGCACACCCAATCGGCTGATTACTCCTACTTTTTCCGGGTATCCAAGATGGGCGTACTGGGTGACAAAGTACAGCGACAGGAGCACGCTCGCAAAAACGATGATTGCCGCGATGGCGTGCCACCAGCGACGGGATACGGCCAGCCGAGAGATCAAAATATATAGCAGGAAGCCGGCGCCCAGCGCGATCAGCGTGTTCCAACACAGAGCGCGGTCGTAGGCCGGCCACAGGCCGAGAACGGCGCTGAGCAAAAAGAGCAGCAGTGGCAAGTCCAGAGGGGTCAGTTTGAGGATGCGTTTGGACATCAGTTGACGATCTCCATCTCCGCCAGTGCGACCGCTGCCGGCGGCCAGTTCTCGTGATAGCGCAGCGCGGCCTCGAAATCGGCCCGTGCTCCGTCGTCGTTCCCTTGCGCCAGCCGCGCTTTCCCGCGCCAGTAGTAGGATTCTTCCAGGTTGTTCGTGGTCGCCAGCGTCGCCTCGGCCAGGGCAGTGACGTCGTCGTAGCGGCCCACGGCATAGTAACTCTCGTATGGGCCGAACTGGTACCACAGCATGCGGTAGTGCAGCCCCAGCCGGAGCGCCTGGTCGTAAGCGGCGGCTGCTT
>QMOE01000076.1 GCA_003648125.1 Chloroflexota bacterium | reverse complement strand
GACCGTTTCCCTTCCATGCGCGCGACCAAGACGGCCCTGCTGGAGCAAAAACGACGGCGGACATTGCCACTGCTCCTCATTGGGCTGCCACTGCTGCTCCTACTCCTGGCAGGAGGAGGATGGTTGCTGCGGCAGAACACCCCCTGGGGCCAGCCCGAACCGACACAGACTCTTTCGAGCGTCGCCGTTGCGCCGGCTACGCCCTCATCCACCCCCACTCGGCCCCTGACCAGCCCCCCCACCCCGACACTCACGCCAACATCAACGCCAGTCCCATCCACCCCCACCCCCTCTCCCACATCCACAGACTCTCCAACCTTCACGTCAACGCCGGAAAGCACCCCTCTCCCCACCACGACGCCATCGGGAGAAACCGCCCAGCCAACCTCGACCCCGGCAGGTGCGGAACAACCCGCCACCCCATCCCCATTGCCCCCGCCTCCCCCCGGCGAGACGGGCCGCATCTTTTACACCATCGAGGCCGGCAGCGCCTATTACCTGGCCTCAACCGACCCATCGTGGTCGCAAGGGCAAATTGTCGGCCCGATTGACTATGCCCACTCCACCTGCGCTGGCGGCGCCACGGCAACGACGCTGATGGGCGAGACATTCAACCTGTACTATGGCTCTCGCTGCGGCATTGCCTTTCCCAAAGACTGCCCCTCGCCGAGCGGAGAGTACAAAATCAATATCTGGGAAGCCGTAGACGGCTACTCCTTGAGCATGTACCGCACATCAGATGGTGAACAGGTACACGCCATCTACACTGGCCGTCTCAACGAACAAGAGCCAATTCTATGGTCTTCCGACAGTTCCTATTGCTACTTTACCATCCGCGACACCCTGCACCGGGCCAGCCCGTACTCCGCCGGCTACGAACCCGTGATCCCCGTCGCTCACGAATCCTACCTCTCCCCAGATGGCTCAATGATCCTCTACAAGTTGCCGGTGGGGACAGTGGGAGCGTACGATTTTTGGGTCGCCAACGCCGATGGTTCCAACCCGCACAACGTGACCAGCGCAGCAGAGACGTACAAACTTTGCGCGCGCTGGGGATGGTGATCAAAGAACGAGGTGACGTATGACATTCGAGACCGGACAAGTACTCCAAAACCGCTACCGCATCGTCT
The DNA here is from genome assembly GCA_003648125.1 of Chloroflexota bacterium. The sequence goes on along the minus strand of QMOE01000076.1, from coordinate 7,107 downwards.
CCCTATTGGGGCAAGGCGGGATGGGAGCCGTCTACCGCGCCTGGGACACCCGGCTCAACATCCCTATCGCCCTCAAGGAGATGACTTCCCAGCCGGGGCTTGATCCTCAAACCCTGGCCCAACTGCGCCAGCAGTTCCAGCAAGAAGCCACCGTCCTGGCCCGCCTCGACCATCCCAACTTGGTGAACGTCACCGACTTTTTCGAGGAGGGGAACAACACCTACCTGGTGATGAACTTTGTCGCTGGCGAAAGCCTGGCCGACCTCATCGCCCGGCAAGGGACATTACCGGAGAGAGATGTGTTGACCTGGGCCGGCCAATTACTGGACGCACTGGCCTACTGCCACGACCAGGGAGTGCTCCACCGCGACATCAAACCGCAAAACGTCATCATCCGCCCCGACGGACGGGCAATGCTGGTGGATTTTGGACTGGTCAAACTATGGGATCCCCACGACCCGCGCACCCGCACCGCCATCCGCTCAATGGGCACGCCAGAGTACGCCCCACCGGAGCAATACGATACCGCCGGCCACACCGACCCGCGCTCAGATATCTACGGCCTGGGCGCGACCCTCTACCACGCCCTGACCGGGCAATCCCCGCCGACGGCGACACAGCGCATCGTGAACCCAGCCATCCTCTCTCCGGTGCGGGCGTTGAACCCCCAAACAAGCCCTCACGTGGAAACAGCACTGACGCGCGCGCTGGAACTGCGGCCAGAGGCCCGCTTCAAAAATGCGACAGAAATGAGCGCCGCGCTGAAATACCCCATCCAAGGCAGCACGCGAGTCGTGGCCCACCCCGCACCCCAGCGTGCCACAGGCACACGGGTGGTGGCACCCACTCCACCTACCGCCCGCCGTAAAGCTACCCCCTGGAAGTGGATCGTAGCAGGCGGCGCGGCAATTCTGGCTGTGGCGCTTCTGGGAGGCGCGATACTGGGAACAGCCTGGCTTTTCGGCGACCGGCCTCCCACCCCGGCGGTCGCTGACCTGGCTTCGGCAACGCCCACCGGCGAAGCCGCAGCAGAAAATGTCCCCACCACAACCAACACCCCCATCTCACCATCCGCCTCTCCAATTCCCAGCGACACGGACACTCCATCCCCGCCTTCAACCACCACATCCGACACACCACCTCCAACAGTGACCCCGCAGCCCACATCCACCCCTCTCCCCACAGAGACCCCCACCCCAGCCTGCCCGGCGGTCACAGGCCCCTTTGCCTCCATCTGGCAATCGGAGCAGGCCCGCTTAGGCTGCGCGACCGGCGCAGCCCACGATTCCTGGATGGCCCAACAGCACTTTGAATGGGGACAAATGTTCTGGCGCGAGGACACCGACAACATGCTGGCCGTGCACAACAGCGGGATATGGGGATCGTATCAAGACATCTGGCACGAAGGCGACCCAGAGTACTCCTGCTCAGATAGCGCGCCGGAGGAAAGCCCGCCCACGCCCAAACGGGGATTCGGCAAAATCTGGTGCACCTACACAGAGGTACGCAACGGTCTGGGCTGGGCCACCGACGGCGAGCGTGGCTTTAACGGCACGGTGCAGGATTTCGAGCGCGGCGCCATCATCCGCACCGACAGCGGCGAGACCTACGTCCTTTTCGACGACGGTGACTGGTTAAAATAGGATTGGGGATTGGGAAATTAGGGATTAGGGAGAGTAAACATCCTCGCGGGGATCGGCCAGAAAAGCAAAACTGGGACTCTGCTCCGCCAGTTTAGCCAACGCCCAGGCCGGCAAATCGTCTGCCGCAGGCATCGCACCTTCCAGAACAAAGACTATCTTGACTTTTTGTCGCTCTGGCAAACGAACGTCCACGAGCGGCTTGAACGTCCCCTTCTCATAGATCGCATCAACAACTTGGAGCATAGAGCACCTCCCTGATTCGATTATATCATACTCTCGACATAGGGCAAAGCCTGACGTGAAAACAACATCCCGTCGTCCTAAACACTGCCACCTCTGCGGCCGCCGTCTGCAGGGACACGGATGGGTCTATACGCCCGACGGCGCGCCGGACGACCAGGCCATCGTCGTCTGCCGCCAGTGCCAGGAGACCGCGCCCCGCTGCGACGTGTGCAACCTGCCGATGGGCGAAAATCACGCCCGCCTGCCCGACGGCCGGCGTATCTGCCCGCACTGCCACCAGACCGCCATCTACGATCCAGCCCAGGCGCGCGACCTCTTTGAGCGCGTAGCCCGCGTCATCACCGACCAACTGGGGCTGGGCCTCAACGTGGGTACAGAATTTACGCTGGTGGATCACCAACACCTACAACGGTTGGCGGCGGAGGCCCCCGCCAACTCGACGGACGATCCGGGCAAGGTCATCGGACTTTTTATCCGCAAGGGCCGCCAGCGGGTGATGTACATCCTTTACGGCCTGCCTCGGATACTGTTCATCCAGGTCGTCGCCCACGAGTGGGGCCACGCCTGGCATAGAGAAAACTGCCCGCTGCTCGACGATCTCTTGAACTGTGAAGGATTCGCCGAGTGGGTGGCCTACAAAGCGCTGCAAGCACTGGGCGCGGTCAAACAAGCGGCATTGATGGAACAGCGCGACGGCCTCTACGGAGAAGGGTTGCGCAAGATGGTATCGCTGGAGCAACAACGAAAAGTCGCCGGCGTCCTTGATTTCTGTCGCCGGTCGGAGTAAAACGTGAAAATGCCTGAATCCCTGCAACTGACGCCCACGCTGAACACACCCTACATCCCCATCACCCGCCAGCCCCGCCTGGTGTACCTTCTGCTGAAAACCGCCAGTGGCGCGGATAACGACTTTCTTCCGATCAACCTGGGGCTGGTGGTGGATACCAGCGAATCTATGCGCATCCGCCTGGCAAACGAGGCCCAGTTTGAAGAACTGGCCCGCGCGGGCATACTGAAAGAAGTCCTGGTAGACGGCGTCCCCGCTTGGGAATCGGGCGAAATCCCCGTAAAAGCGATGATGCAGCTGCCGCGCAAGATTGACCTGGTCAAGGACGCGCTGCGGACCGCCGTCGAGCAACTCCGCTCCGCCGACCGCTTTTCCCTGGTCGCATTCGCCAGTGAGGCGACGATCCTCATCCCCAACACCTCCGGCTCTCAAAAGCGCCGCCTGCTGGACGCTATCGAGGGACTGGATCGCCTGCGGCTGGGAGACGAGACCTACATCGGACGTGGCATGGCGTTGAGCTTTGAGCAGTTACAACAAGGTGATTCCGACAAACTGGCCGACCGGCTGCTCGTGTTCACCGACGGCTTTACGCTGGATGAAGATGACTGCCGCGCCTGGGCCGCCCACGCCCACCAAAAGCGCATCCCCATCAGCACGATGGGATTGGGGGGCGAGTTCAACGAGGAACTGATGATCCCCATCGCCGACCAGACCGGCGGTGAGGCCTACCTGCTGGAAGACCCCGACGACATCCCGTCCGCTTTCGCCCAAGAGTTGCAGCGGGCGCAGGCGGTGCGCTACCGCAACCTGGAATTGAAACTGCGTCCCGCGCAGGGAGTGGAGGTGCGGGCAGCCTACCGCGTGCGACCTACCATCGCGCCGTTGGCAGCGGTCAACGAGGGCGGCAGCTATAACTTTACGCTGGGGGACCTGGTAGCGGGAGAGGAACCGTCCCTGCTTGTGGAACTGATCGCGCCGCCGAGGCAGGCGGGGGTCTACCGGCTGGCCCAGACGCTGCTGGCCTGTGATGACCCGGCCGGCAATCTGACCAACCTCAAGACACGGGCCGACGTGGTGACCGAGTACACATCTGACCCGGCCCTGACAGCCCAGCAAGCGGCTCAGGTGATGCGCGTAGTCGAGGCATTGAGCGCCTACAAATTGCAGCAGCGAGCGCGATCTGACCTGGAAGCAGGAGATGTGGCCGGGGCAACACGCAAACTAGAGGCCGCCGCCACTCGGCTGCTGGACATGGGCGAGGAAAAACTGGCCGCCGAGGTAAAGCAACAAGCAACGGAACTGGAGCAGCACGGTCAGGCCGATCCCCGACTGACGAAGAAACTGCGCTACAAGACACGCAAGCTAGGCGCGGCGCACTCTTAAAGCACATCGCACCTTATTTACAGTGGCGCGTTAAGCCACCTGATGGTACAATTCTGTAGAGTGATTCCACACACACCTGTGGCCCCGTGATGGGGCAAATCCCGTTAAAGTGCCGGGCACTTGCAATTACGGGCAAATTAGCTTTTTCACAAGGACAGCCCTTGGCGGGCAAAAGGAGGTTCCCTGGTGAGCGTCGAAATCTGGTACGGCGACAAGTCGCACCACGAGGCTGAGCAGAAAACACTGCTCGAACTGTATCAGTACCTTCATCCCCAGCAGGAGCATTTCGTGCTCCTGCACAACTTTTTCGCCGGGCAGAGCAACGAAATTGATCTGGTCGTGCTCAAACAGAACGGGGTCTTTCTAGCTGAACTCAAGCACATTTGGGACCGCATCGTCGGCCGGCGCGAGGGCAACTGGAAGGCAATCAACGATGATGGCAGCGAGATCATCCTCAACCCCGACCGGCCCAACCCCTTCAAACAGGCCCAGCGCAATTATCACAGTTGGAAGAACTGGTGCCAGGCCAACGCCAAAGAGATCAGCACCGATCAAACGCACCTCCATCCAATGGACTGGACCGAGGTGATGACCTGCATCGTCCTCTACCCGGACCTGCCACCGGATAGCGATATTGCCATCGGCGACTGGCCCGTGCAGGCTCTAGGGCTACCCGCCTTCTTGTTCGCGCTGGTGTCCCGCTCATCGAAGAAGGTGAATCTATCGCACCGGGAGATGAGCCACATTCCCCAACTGATCGGGCTAAAACGATGGCAACTGGCCCAACCGACGGAAAAGCTATCGGATTGGCAGCCAGCATCCTTTGCCGCGCTGGTAGCGCGGGGGCACATGCTGTCGGAGCCGCTCTATCGTCTGGACAAGGCCAACGGGAAAACCATCACCGTGGGAAGAGAGGTAGGGAACGATCTGATCATCACCAGCCCCACCGTCTCACGACACCACGCCGAGTTGTACCAGTGCAATGGACGCTGGGTCGTGCACGATCTGAACAGCACCAGCGGCACATTTGTCAGCTACCGGGGCAATCCCGACGACGAGACCCAGGTGCAGAGACTAGAATTTGCCCTCAAGGACAAATCCATCGTCCGCTTTGGCCCGGCTGCCTATACGCTGTTATTACACGAGAGTGAAGAAACGTGAGCATTTGCCCGCAGTGTGGTACCAGCAATCGCCCAGAGGCGCACTTTTGTCGGCAATGTCGGTGTGCGTTACCGACTGCCGTCACGCCTACGTGCTCACACTGCGGGGCCAGGCTGCGACCCGGCGCACACTTTTGCAAACAATGTGGAGAGTTGGTCATCGCTCCTGAAGCGCAATCCACCTGCCCCCATTGTGGCGCACTAGTGAAGGTGACCTCCCGCTTCTGCCCCATCTGCTGCACTCCTCTGACCGCGCCAAGCCCCCCCGCCGGCCCACCCTGCCCCCACTGCGGCACACCCACGCGCCCTGGTGCGCACTTTTGCCGCAAATGCAACCGTCCGCTGGTACTGGCTCCATCGCCTCCGCTTCCGACCCGGCAACCAGGCAGCTTTGGCACCGGCGAACTGCTCCCCCTCACCATCCTGACCGGCCGCTATGTGATTATGGAAAAGATCGCTCAGGGAGGTATGGGAGCCGTCTACAAGGTTCAAGACAAGCGGCTTCAGGGCAAGATCGTCGCGGTGAAGGAGATGTCTGAATCGGCCATCGCCCCGCGCGAGCGCAAGCGCGTGCTGGATTCTTTCCAACGCGAGGCGGAGCTGTTGGCCCGGCTGAGTCATCCCAACCTGGTGCGGGTATGCGACCGCTTCCAGGAGGAGGGGCGCCATTATATGGTAATGGAGTTCATCGAGGGACAGACGTTGGAAAAAATGCTCCAGGGGCGCAGTGACCCGTTCCCCGAAGAGCAGGTGTTGGACTGGGCCGGGCAATTGTGCGGCGTGCTCGCCTATCTACACAATCAGAAACCGAAAATTATCTACCGTGATATAAAACCGGCCAACGTGATGGTATTAGACGGCTCCAATCAGGTCAAGCTGATTGATTTTGGCATCGCCCGCTTCTACAAGCTGGGCCAGCGGAAAGACACCATCGAGTTCGGCACCGACGGCTACGCGCCGCCGGAGCAATACGGTCAGGCTCAGACCGACGAACGGGCCGACATTTACGCGCTGGGGGCCATGCTTCACCAATTGCTCACGTTACGCGAGCCAATCACCAGGCCGTTCCACTTTCCACCAGTGCGCAGCCTCAACCACACGGTGAGCCGCCGGGTAGAGGCCGCCATCGCAGCGGCAGTGAAATCTGATCCTGACGAGCGCCATCAATCTATGGAGGAAATGCAAAGCGCTCTCCTGGGAGGTGGCGCGGCCAAGAAGCGCAAGTCCAAGAGAAAGAAACCATCCCGCCCGGCTGCCATCCCGCCATCCAGGCCAGGCAAACTAAAGCCTATCCCGGACTGTGTGAACTTTGGAGAGATAGCGGTCGGCGGTAGCGCGCCGGCCCGGTTACTGACAATCACCCTGCCCCCCGGCGAGCAGGCCACGTTCAGCACCGACGCTCCGTGGCTGCACATAAATCCCCGCCAGGTCAACAAGCGAGGAGAAAAAGCCACCATCACGCTCGACACCACACATCTTGAGCCGGGACGGCTGCAACTCAGCGGGGGAGGGATAAAGCGCTGGGTCGGCTTGCACACCCGTCTCCTGGTACCGGCAGAGCAGGAGATCAGCACTCACGTGGAGATCGCGCTGAAAAGCGGGGACAAGCAAAAAGTCCCAGTCAGCGTCACCGTCGTACCCCAAAAACAGCAGGTGCAAACTGGCTGGATCGTGACAATTGGGCTTACGCTGCTGGAAGCGGCCGCCGTGGTCGTCGTATTGGGAATACTCGCAATCATAGTGCTTGGGTTCTAATTACGCATTGAGACAAAAGTCGCACTGTTACACAGAGCTGCCTGTCTGCCGACAGGCAGGCGCAGAGAAAAGCACTCTGAGGCTCTCCGTGACTCCTCTGTGTAGCTCTGTGTAACAAACGTATAACTCGAGGAGG
>QMOE01000075.1 GCA_003648125.1 Chloroflexota bacterium | reverse complement strand
ATGATCGGCACCGACTTTTCAGACATCCTCTTTGGCACGCCGGCCCCGGTGCTGACCCAGGCCAATCTGGGTGTGTTGAGCGAGGATAAAGTCAACATCGTCATCCACGGCCACGAGCCAACGCTTTCGGAGATGATCATCGCGGCAGCGCTGGACCCCGAGATGATCGAATATGCCAAGAGCAAGGGAGCCAGCGGCATCAATCTGGCTGGCATGTGCTGTACCGCTAACGAGGTGCTGATGCGGCGCGGAATCCCTCTGGCTGGCAACTTTTTGCAGCAAGAACTGGCGATCCTCACCGGCGCGGTCGAGGCGATGGTGGTGGACATCCAGTGCATCATGCAAGGACTGGCGCCCGTGGCGGACAAGTTTCACACTGAACTGATCACCACCTCGCCCAAAGTAAAGATCAAGGGCGCCACGCACATCGAGTTCGACGAGCGCCGGGCGCTAGAGATCGCCAAAGAGATCATCCGCCGGGCGATTGACCACTTCCCCGAGCGAGGCGAGACACGTATCCCTCAAGAGGGATACAACTCGATGGTCCCCGGTTTTTCCCACGAGTACGTTGACTATGCGCTGGGCGGCTTTTATCGCGGCTCACTGCGCCCGTTGAACGACGCCATCATGGCCGGGCGCATCCGGGGCGTGGTTGCCAACATTGGTTGCAACAACGCCCGCATCCCCCACGACAGCTTTCACAATTACGTGGTGGAAGAGTTCATCAAGAATGACATCCTGGTGGTCGAGACCGGCTGCGCGGCCATCGCCGCCGCCAAAGCGGGGCACATGACGCCCGAGATGGCGCTGGAAAAGGCCGGCCCTGGCCTGCGCGAGGTCTGTGAGACAGTCGGCATGCCGCCGGTGCTCCACATGGGTTCCTGCGTGGATAACTCTCGTATCCTGACCATTCTCTCGCAAATGGCGACCGAGGGCGGCCTGGGCGAGGACATCTCGGACATTCCGGCCGTCGGTATGGCCTCCGAGTGGATGAGCGAGAAGGCCATCTCCATCGCCACCTACTGCGTGGCCTCCGGGGCCTACGTCATCATGGGCGGGAACGACGGCCCGGTCTCTGGCAGTCCAGAGGTCGTGCGCCTCATCAGCGAGGGCTGGGAGGAAAAAGTCGGCGGCAAAATGGAGTTTATCGAAGAACGCGAGGAGATCGTCCGCCGCGCGATAGAGCACATTGACAAGAAACGGGCCGCGCTGGGCTTGCCAGAGTACGACGCCTCCAAGTGGGGCAAGAGCGGCGACTGGCGCATGCCAGACCTGCTCGAAATTCCGTTCGAAGAGCGAATCGAGGCAGTCTATGGGACCGCGGGAAAGTAGGGAGGTAAGAAAACATGTCTAAATATATCGCAACGCGCGCCATTCGCGGCGCCAACGGGATCGTGGCCGAGGCGGAGGCAATGCTCAAAAAAGCCATCGCCGAGAAGGGGGCTGAAACCCCCGTTGTTTTCCCCAACACGGCCTACTTTTTGCCAGTCACCTACGGTATGCTGAATCACAAAGTCGAGACGCTGGGTGATCTGGAATTCCCGCTGAATCATGCCAAAAAGCTCCTGCACCCGCTACCGGACGATAGCCTGTGGGTTCCGTACCTGGGCGAGACGCTCGACAGCGGTCAGGCGACCCTCCTGGCGGCGGAAGCCATCGAGGGCATTCGCTTTGTCTACGGGGAGCAGCCGGAACGACGGCCGGGCTTTGAGATGGTCGGCAGCACCGAGTACCCCGATATCGAAAGCGGTCACCTCAACGGCCCGATTGACGACATCCAGTTGCGCTCGTGGGGCATCCAGTTGGTGGATGGTCGTATGCCGGGCTTTGCCGCCATCATCGGCGCGGCCCGCACCAACGAGGCTGCGGTCGCCATCGTGCGCGAACTCCAGAAGCGCAACATCCTCATCTTCCTCAGTGGCAACGTCAATGGGCGTTCCATCATTGACCAGTTACAGGAGGAAGGGGTGGATATGGGGTACGATACCTACATCATCCCCTTTGGTCGGGACACTCTTTCCGCCATCTACGCCGCCGGCTTTGCCACGCGCTCCGCGCTGACCTTTGGCGGTATGAAGGGCGGTCAGTGGCGCGACATCCTGCTCTATAACAAATTCCGCGTCTTTGCCTTTGCGCTGGTGCTGGGCGAACTGGACGATCTAAAATACGCCACCGGCGCCGGTGTCCTTTCCTACGGCTTCCCGGCCATCGCCGACACCATCGTGCCCGAAATTCTGCCCACCGGCGTGACTCGCTACGAGCACATCATCTCAATGCCGTGGAACGAGATCGATGCCGAGAGCGATGAGGAGCGGGCCGCCAAAATGGTACAACGCTGCATTGAGGTGCGCGGCGTCAAGATCAAGATCACCGAGGTGCCGGTCCCCGTCGCCTACGGCTCCGCCTTCGAGGGCGAGGTCGTGCGCCGGGCCGACATGCGGATCGAGTTCGGCGGCAAAAAGAGCCGCGCCTTCGAGTACCTACACATGGCGGATATGGACGAGGTGGAAGATCACAAGATCGAGGTCATTGGCCCCGGTTTCGAGGATCAAGAAGTCGGCGCTTCGATGGATCTGGCTTTCGTGATCGAGGTAGCCGGGCGCAAAATGCAAAAGGACTTTGAGCCGGTGTTGGAGCGGCAGGTACACGACTTTGTCAACGGCGCTTCCGGCATCCAGCACATCGGCCAGCGCGACATCGCCTGGATCCGCATCAGCAAGACGGCTCACGAAAAGGGATTCAACCTCGAGCACTTTGGCGAGATCCTCTACGCCCGCTTCCACGCCGACTTTGGCGCTATCGTGGACAAGATCCAGGTCAAGGTCATCACAGACCCCGACCTGCACGCCGAGTGGCTGGAAAAGGCGCGCGAGGCTTATGAATTCCGCAACAAACGGCTGGCCGACATGACCGACGAATCGGTGGACACTTTCTACGACTGCACGCTGTGTCAATCGTTCGCGCCCACCCACGTCTGCATCGTCAGCCCGCAGCGATTGGGGCTGTGCGGGGCCTACAACTGGCTCGACTGCAAGGCCTCCAACCAAATCAACCCCACCGGCCCCAACCAGCCGGTGGTCAAGGGCAAGCTACTCGATCCGGTCAAGGGGTACTGGACTGGCACCAACGAGAACGCGGTCAAGAACTCGCAAGGTACCGTTGACAAGGTGGCGCTTTACTCCATCATGGAAAATCCAATGACGGCCTGCGGCTGCTTCGAGTGCATCGTCATGTACCTGCCCGAGGCGGAAGGCGTGATGGTCGTCAGCCGCGAGGATCCGAGCATGACACCGGCAGGGATGACTTTCTCCACGCTGGCCGGCATGTGCGGCGGCGGCATCCAGACCCCCGGCGTGATGGGCATCGGCAAGTTTTACCTGACCAGCCCCAAGTTCATCTCGGCCGACGGCGGCTTCAAGCGCATTGTCTGGATGTCCAGCTTCCTCAAAGATTCGATGACGACCGAACTGGCTGTTGTGGCAGAACGGGAAGGCATCCCCAACCTGATCGATCTCATCGCCGACGAGCGCAATGTCACGACGGTGGACGAGTTGGTTGATTGGCTAGAAGAAGTCAAGCACCCGGTTCTGGAGATGGGCGTGATGCAGGCGGCATCGGGGGCGGTAGAGGAGGAAGCAGAAGACAAGGAGCAGGAGGTTGAAACGACCAAAGTTGCCGCTGTCGAAAAACCGAAACCTGTTGCAGAGAAAGTCGAGGTTGCGGTTGCGCCGAAAGCGGTCGCTCCTGAACCGATCGTGGCGGAGGCCGCGCCCGTACTAGCGCCGCAAGCACTGGCGAGCACGGATGTTCAGCAACTCGCCGAAACCACAGCCGAAATCGTGATCGACCGCTTCCGCGGTGCGCTGGTGGCGGCGTTGCAGCAGTTGGGCGGAGTCGCGCCCGCTGCGCTGGCCGTCCCTGCGGCTCCAGTTCCAACAGTCAAACCCGCTGCACTGGAGGTGGCCGCTCCCCCTGTAAAAAAAATATCTAGGGCGGTAGTGCCGCCCTGGAGCGAGGAGAAGGAAGGCCTCGATTTTCTCAAAGAAAAGTGGCCGGGCAGCATCCGCGAGATCACGTTGGGCGCGACCGCAGCCGAAGGTGGCACGCGCACCAAGACTGTGACCGTCGGCGGCCAGACCTCAATGCCCTTCCTCGACATCGAAGGCAAGTTGGGACACAAGCCAGTGATCGCTATCGAGATCCAGGACCGCAAGCCGGACGACTGGTCGTCCCTGTTGATGCAAGCCTGGGGGGACGCAATGAACGACCCCGGCGAGTGGGCCAAAGCGGCCGAGAAAGCCGGCGCGGACCTGATTCTGCTCCAACTCAGCCTGACCGACGCCGATGGCAACCCCAACACACCTGAGAAAGCCGTCGCTGCCACGCGCAAAGTGCTCGCGGCCACCGGCCTGCCGCTGATCGTGCTTGGCCCCGGCCAGGTGGATCCCGATAATGAATTACTCGTGCCCGTCGCAGAGGCGGCGGTCGGCGAGCGGATCGTGCTGGGCGTGTGCGAGGAAAAGAACTATCGCACCATCGTCGCGGCGGCGCTGGCGCACGGTCAAATGGTCACCGCTCGCACTGCGATGGACGTCAACCTGGCGAAACAGCTCAACATCCTGATCAGCGACATGGGCTTGCCTCTAGATCGGATTCTGATGGATCCGACCTGCGCCGGCGTGGGCTATGGCATGGAGTACGGCTACTCGGTGATGGAGCGGCTGCGACTGGCCGCCCTGCAAGGCGACAAGATGACCCAGTTGCCAATGATCGTCACCGTGGGGTACGAGGCCTGGCGACAGAAGGAGAGCAAAGTCGGCGAGGGCGTGCCCGAGGCCTGGGGCGAGTGGGAAGAACGAGCCATCAACTGGGAGACGGTGACAGCATCCACCCTGGTCGAGTCGGCTGCTGACATCATCGTGCTGCGCCACCCCGAATCGGTACGCCGGATTCACGCGATGATTGAGGAATTGACGAGCAAGTAACAAGTATGCAAGTGAGCAGGTTGCAGACTTGTACTTGCTCACTTGCAAACTTTTAAGGAGAAAAAACATGGCGCTTTCAGGTATTCAAATCTACAAGATGTTGCCTCAGACCAACTGCAAGGAATGTGGCTTTCCAACTTGCCTGGCCTTTGCGATGAAACTGGCGGCCAAGCAGGCCGATCTGGACACGTGTCCCTATGTCTCGGACGAGTCACGGGAAAAGCTGGCCGAGTCGGCCGCGCCGCCGGTGCGGCTGGTGACTCTCTCCGCCAACGGGCGAGAGGTGAAATCGGGGAACGAGGTCGTGCTGTTCCGTCACGAAAAAACCTTTTTCAACCCATGCGGGCTTTTCATCCGCTTGCGCGACGACCAGCCGATGGACGAGATCAAGGCCCAGGCCAAAGAAGCAGCGGACTATATGGTCGAATACGTCGGCATGGAGTTGACGATTGACGGTTTTGCCATTGAGGCAACCGGAGACGGTGCCACTTTCGCGGCCACCGTCAAGGGTGTGCTGGAGACGGCCAAACTGCCCCTGATCCTCATCGCTGGCGACCCGGATGTGATGGCGCAAGGGTTGGAGGCCGCCGAGGGAACGCGGCCACTGATCTATGGCGCTACGCCCGATAGTTGGGAAGCCTTCGCCAATCTAGCCAAGGAACACAACGCACCCATGGCGATCCGCGCCGACACGATGAACGTCCTGGCCGAGATGACGGAGAAAATCAAGGGCGCGGGAGTGGACGAGATCGTGTTCGACCCCGGCGTGCGCGACATCAAGTCATCGCTGATAGTGAACACGCTGATCCGCCGCATGGCGCTCAAAAAGACTTTCCGCCAACTGGGTTTCCCCATCATCAGCTTCCCCAGCGAGTGCGCCGACGACGAGGGTATGGTCACAATCGCGGCGACGCAGGCGATTGCCAAATACGGAGGATTCATCGTACTGGATCGGTTCAGCCCGGCGACGATCTACCCCCTGCTGGCACTGCGCACCAACATCTACACCGACCCGCAACAGCCGATCCAGGTGCAGCCCGGCGTCTACGAGATCAATGACCCCAAAGAAGATTCGCCCATCATGGTGACGACCAATTTCTCCATCACCTACTTTTCCGTGGCGAACGAGATTGACGGCAGTGGCAATCCCGGCTGGCTGCTGGTAGCCGACGCGGAGGGCATGAGCGTGCTCACCGCCTGGGCCGCCGGCAAGTTCGACGCCGAACGCATCGCCAAGTCAGTCAAGTTGGCCGATATGGAGAACAAGGTCAGCCACCACAAGCTGATCATCCCAGGGCACGTGTCGGTGCTGCTGGGCGAGTTGGAGGAAGAGTTACCGGGTTGGGAGATTCTGGTCGGGCCGCGCGAGGCGGTAGACCTGCCCACCTACCTCAAGGTGTGGAACACGTTATAGTTTGACAGTTAGACTTGCGAGGTTTTCCGAAACCTCGCAAGTCTGGGAGGTGTAATCATCGCTGGTGTCACTGTTCACTTTGAACCCGCCGACAAGCGAGTAGAGGTAGCTCCAGGCACTCTCCTGAGCGACGCCGCTCAGCAAGCGGGAATAGAAATCCTGATGCCCTGCGGTGGGCAAGGACGGTGTGGCCGTTGCGCCGTCATCGTCGAGGAAGGGACAGTTCATCGTCGTTCCACGCAGCGCCTATCCCCCGATGACGTAAAGGCTGGCTACGCTCTGGCTTGCCAGACGACCGTCGAAGAAGACGTCGTCGTCCGCATCCCACCGCAGGAAAAGATCGAACGGCGGCTGAAGGAGAGTAAACGGGCGGCCAAGGTCGTCCTTCCCTTTCCTTATGACCTGCACGACCAGCCGCTGCGCAAGTACGCCATCACTCTGGAACCGCCCTCCTTGCAGGATCAGACTGACGACTGGTCTCGCTTACAAAGGGAACTGGCCCGCCACCACGACTTGCAAGGCTTACAAGCCTCCCTACCGGTACTGCGCAAGCTGGGGCCAGTGCTGCGGGAGGGAGAGTGGACTGTCACGCTGGTCATCAATCTAGACCCTTTGGGTTTCGAAAAACCTGAAGAGTCTCCAAAAGGACCGCCTGTCCTGATAGACATCCTCCCCGGAGAGCAATTGGAGAGCTTGTGGGCGGTGGCGATTGACATCGGCACGACCAGCAACCACGTCTGGCTGGTGGACTTGATCAGCGGCGAGGTGATGGCCCAGAAGGCCGACTATAACGGGCAGATCGCCCGAGGTGAGGACGTCATCTCGCGCATCATCTACGCCTCTAAAGGAAACGGCCTGGAGGATTTGCAGGAGTTGGTGATGGGAACGCTCAACCGGCTGCTAGAACAGGCAGCCCAGGAGCGGGGTATCAGCACTGACCAAATCTACAAAGCGGTGGTGGCCGGCAACAGCACCATGATCCACCTCTTTGCCGGAATCCCACCGGAACCGATCCGCTTGATGCCTTTTATCACCGTCGTCAACCAGTTGCCCCCCTTTCCGGCCCGGCAAATCGGTCTGGGGGTGAACTCGGAAGCAACGGTAGATTGTCTGCCCGGCATCGCCTCCTACGTGGGGGCCGACATCACGGCGGGTGTGCTCAGTTCCGATATGTGCGGTGCGGGCAGGCTATCGCTGTTCATAGACATCGGCACCAACGGCGAGATCGTGCTGGGAGATTGTACCTGGCTCATCTCCTGCGCCTGCTCGGCCGGGCCGGCCTTTGAAGGAGCCGGGGTGGTACACGGCATGCGGGCCACCGCCGGGGCCATCGAGGAAGTGTGGCTCAACCAAGAGAATTACGAGATCACCTATCGCGTCATCGGCGACGAGAAACCACGCGGCATCTGCGGCTCCGGCCTGATCTCGCTGCTGGCGGAGATGTTCACCGCTGGCGTGATGGACAAGAGCGGCAATATCCATCTCAACCTGCCTACCGAGCGAGTGCGGAAAGGGGAGCACGGCCCCGAGTACGTGGTGGCCTGGGCAAAAGAGACAGCCACCGGTGAGGACATTGTCATTACCAAGGTGGATGTGGACAATCTGATGCGGGCCAAGGCGGCTATCTATGCCGGGTTCTCCATCCTGGCCCGCAGTGTGGGGCTGACGCTGGCCGACGTGGATCAGGTGCTCATTGGCGGGGCTTTCGGCCAATACATCAACGTGAGCAACGCCGTCAGAATCGGCCTGCTGCCAGACAAGCCCTTCGATAACTTTAACTTTCTAGGCAACACCTCCATCCGGGGGGCGTACATGGCGCTTCTCTCGCGCGACATGCGCCAGCGGGTGACCGAGGTAGGGCAGATGATGACTTATCT
>QMOE01000074.1 GCA_003648125.1 Chloroflexota bacterium | reverse complement strand
GGCGTCGTTCCAGCCCACGAGGACGATGGCGTGATTTATGCCGCTCTGCCAGCATTCCCCGGTCTTAAAGATGCCGCTGTTGTAGTTCTGAAAGGCCGAGCCGGCGCAAATTGCGGCCGCGACCGGGCCGTGATCGTAGATGGCCTGCTTGATGGCATCTACAGAAGGGATGCCACGGGAGCTTCCAACGTAGTCCCACGAGATGATCTTGTGGGGGTGAGTGTATGGCCTTGAACATGGCACTGTATCATCCGCTTCATAAGGAAACTCGGATTCCAGCACAGCTCCGGCCTGGGATGGGGTTGGTTTGTTCCAATGATAGTCGTGGGCCCACCAGCCACCGTCACTGCAATTCCAGCCTTCGGTATTGCAGGAAAGCAAGTACTGTTCCGCGAGATCAATGGTTTCCTCCTCATCCCTGTACTTGATCCACGCCTCCAACGGTCCCACGGTCGCGAAGGCCCAGCAGCTCCCGCAACTTGCCTGATCCCTGACCGGCGGGCAGCCGTTGTGCCCGGCGCACCAGTCGTAGGCGCTGGGCAGGGCCTGGGTGGAGGAAAGAGAGGCGGGTTGCTGAGGCTGACCGAGCATCTCGTCTCTCTGAATCCCGAAAATATCGCTGGGGGGTGAGGATGGTAGGGGCGCGCTGAGCGCCGCACAGGTCTCTGCCAGGCTCAGCCCATCGGATCGAATCGAGATCACTATAGTTAGGGGAATCTCGGCCTGCCACGGGCGGCGGTAGAGTAGATGCAGATCGGCTGGCCCCGTCTCCCCGGCCTTGAGCAGGATGACCTGCCGGGCAGGGACGCCCAACCCCAGCGCAGTCTGGTACATCTCCACGCCGTTTACTTGGGAAAGCGCACCTCCGGCCTGAGGGTCCATTTCCCACGAGTAACCGGTTGATGGATTGGAGGTTAGGGTGAGCGTCATCGTCTGGCTGGCGCGGACAAATCCCCCCACATCCAAAGCCACCGGGCCGTCGAGCCGTTTCACTGTGTGTCCCGCGCTCAGCGCCAGTTCCACGATCTCTCGCGCGTCATCTCCCGCCAGGGAAAAGGTGTAGCCGCCGTCTTTCTTCTCGCTCAAGCTATAGCGAATCCCGTACTCTCCAAAGATCGCCGCCGCTTCTCGCTGCGCGTCCCAGGCTCCAGGTTCGGACGACGCCAACGGGGAGAAACGTGCCTCGCCCTCCCAGGTTCCATCCGAGCGAACGGCGACCGAGAGCGTGATGGGTTTCACATCGCCGCCGGGCTGAGGCGGGATCGGGGTGGCGAGACTTTGAGCGTGGATCAGGCAGGCGCCAAAGGTCAACAGCAGCGGTAATATCAGCCAGGCGACCAGCGTTTTCTTCAGTAATCTGCGCATCATCTCCTCTGTAAACAGGATACAACAAAGCAAACATTCTTTCAATAGGAAATCTTGGCTATCGCGGGGCCGGATAGCAAATCCGCCCTACTCCCCGCCACCGATGATCACTCGGCGCGTGCGCCCAGCCGCCTCTGGCGGGCCGATAATGCCCAGTTCTTCCATCTCCTGCATCAACCGCGCCGCGCGGGGATGGCCGATGTGCAACTTGCGCTGGAGGAGCGAGGCTGAGGCGCTACCGGTATCCTGCACCAGCGCAATTGCTCTCTGCACCAGATCATCATCTGCGTCGCTCTCAATGTGAACGTGCCCCTCCGAGCGCATCATCTGCTCCCAGGGAGCCTGCTCCTCGACCGGGCCGGCCTGCTCGCGCCAGAATTGCACCACTTGATTCACTTCATCTTCCGAGACGAGGCAGCCCTGCACGCGCACCGGGTAGCCTGCGTCCGCGGCCAGGTAGAGCATGTCGCCCTTACCCACCAGCGTCTCCGCGCCCGGCATATCCAACACCACCCGCGAATCAACCTGGCTGACGGTGGCAAAGGAGATGCGGGCCGGAAAGTTGGCCTTGATCAGCCCAGTGACCACATCCGTGCTCGGACGCTGCGTCGCCACGACCAGGTGGATGCCGGTAGCCCGAGCCATCTGAGCGATGCGGCACAGGGTGTGTTCGACCTCGTCGGGGGCCAACATCATCAAGTCAGCCAATTCATCTATCAGCACAACCATACGCGGGAGAGCGGGTTCTCTCTTCCGCTTCATCATCTTGTTGTAATCGTCCAGGTTGCGCGCGGTGACGGCGGCGAACTTTTTATAGCGATCATCCATCTCCAACGCCACCCAGCGCAGCACCTTGACCACCCGTTCCAGGTCTATCTCCACCTGGCCGTAGAGGTGCGGCAGCCCATTGAAGCGCACCAGTTCCACCATCTTGGGGTCAATCATGACCAACCGTAACTGGTCAGGTGTGTTGTTATAGATCAGACAAGTGGTGAGCGCTTTGATGCAGACTGACTTCCCTGAGCCAGTAGTGCCGGCGATCAGCACGTGCGGCATGCTGGACAGATCAGCCACCACCGGCTCACCGGCCACGTCGCGGCCCAGCGCAAAGGCCAACGGCGAATTCAGCTTGCTGAACTTGTCCGTTGCCATCACCTCGCGGACGCCCACCAGTTGCACATGGCTGTTGGGCACTTCGATGCCGACAATGGCCTTACCAGGCACGGGGGCCTCGACGCGGATGCGGGGGGCCGCCAGCGCCAGCGCCAGATCGTCCGCCAGCGTGCTGATCTGGCTCACCCGCACCTTTCGCCCGGCAGAACCGGATCGCTCTACAAAGCCGGGGCTAACGCCGAATTGAGTGACCGTGGGACCGACACGCACCTCGGCAACCTCCACCGGCAGGCCAAACTGGCCCAGCGTCTTTTCGATGATGAGTGACTTGGCACGGATCTCCTCGTCGGTCAACGCGGGGCCTTTCGGTTCGTTCAGCATCTCAATCGAGGGAAGCGCAAACTCGCGCCTGCGCTGGGGTGTGGCGGGAGGCTCGTCCTTGATTGGGATGGGTGCGGCGGGGCGGGGTCTGGGAACCGGACGCGCCTGACGGGCTGGGGTCGGCTCCGACGGCGCGGTTCGGGTCGGGAGCGGTCGCTCACGCTGGGTCGTGGGTCTGGCTGGACGGCTGACTTTCTGATCCCGGCCTGCCACCAGTCCCCACGCCCCGCCTGCGATTCGCTTGACCTCAGCGGCCGTCACATCAAAGGCCAGGCCCAGCCCCAAGATCACCAACGCCAGCAGGATGATTACGCCCGCCGGCCAACCCAGGTAAATCGAAAGCATGACGGACATCGCCCAGCCGATCAACCCTCCGCCCCGACCAGTCTCTACCAATCCCCACGGGTCGCCTCGGCCAAAGATAGTGTGTGTCAATGCCAGCAAGCTAAAGAACACCAGTTCCGCACCAACGAATGGCCGCCAACGCCACCTCAACGAACGGTCAAGGTGATGCTGGAGCCACAGTAGCCCGGCCAGAAGGATAGTCGCGGCGACCGGGTAGACCCCCCAGCCAAACCAGCGCTGCAACAGGTCTACCCACGCATTGGCCCAGTCCCCTTGTGTCACCCGGAACAATGCCAGCAGCGTAACCACGCCCACTGCTACGACAATCAAAGCCAGAATTTGCTGTAGCAGTGGATCGGTGAGGATAGCTTGCCAGGTGATGCGAGGAACTGGTTGCTTTTGGTTTCGTTTTGTCATATTTCTACCCTATCGTGATTTTCGTCAATGTGAAACGTAGCGGCTATCGCGGATGTAGAACCGCCACGGGGCGGTCAGCGCCGCTTCATCTCCGCGCACGCCGATGCGGGGGCCGGTGACAACATCATCGTCTGGCACAGCGCCACCCCGCTCAATGAATAGAGATGCGTCGGACGCACACATGTCGGCCCCGTCGAACTGACGATCAATCGCGAGCGCCTGGCACAAGCGGGCTGGGCCGCTGGTCAGTTGCACGTCGGGCCGGCCGGAGCGGAGCGCCCGCATCTCCTCGAATCCTTCTAGCGGCTCTAGCGCACGGATGAGCACCGCCGCCGGATACCCCTCCCGCTCGGTGACGGCGTTGAGGCAATGGTGCATGCCGTAGATAAAGTAGACGTAGGCATGACCGGGCGGGCCAAACATCGGCGCGTTGCGCCGGGTGCGCCCAGGACGGGCATGTGATGCCTGGTCATCCTCTCCCACGTAGGCCTCGACCTCGACGATGCGCCCAGACAGCCGCACCCCATCCAGAACGCGCACCAGTCTCTGCCCCAACAGTTCGCGGGCGACGGTGAGTGTGTCACGGGCAAAGAAATCGCGCGTCAGATTACCCATCACTCTAGCTTTGAAAGCGATGATCCCGTTCCAGCGTCAACCGCAACCCCTGTACCAGTTCCACACGCGGCTCATAGTTCAATAGCTTCCAGGCAACGGATATATCGGCCCGCAGGTGGGAGACGCCACCGCTCTCGGCGGGACTGTGCAGCACTTGCACCTTCCGCCCCGCCGCATCCGCCACCAGCGCAGCCAGCTCATTGACGCTGGTCTCGCGGCCACTGCCCACGTTGATGATGCGGCGGTCCACATCGGCGGCGGTAGCAGCCGCCACCAACGCCTCTACCACGTCGTCCACGTAGACGAAATCACGGGTCTGCCCACCGCCGCCAAAAATGACCAGTGACCCGCCTCGCAACGCCTGGTGCAGGAAGCGCGGCACCACCGGCGGGTGGGAAGGAGGCAAGTTTTGCCCTGGCCCATAAGTGTTAAAGACGCGCAGAACCACCGTTTCGATGCCCCACAGCGCGCCGATAGCGCGGACGTAATGCTCGGCGGCCAGCTTGCTCACAGAGTAGGGGGATTGAGGATTAGGGGACTGATCCTCCCGTACCGGCTGATGGGCCTGCTCACCGTAGATTGCGCCGGAGGAGGCGAGAACTACGCGACGCACTCCGGCATCCCGCATGGCTTCCATCACGCTGACCGTACCGCCAACGTTGACCTCGTTGTACTCGCGGGGGTAGAGAATGGATTCGGAAACCAGCACGCGCGCCGCCAGGTGATAGACGCAGTCCACATCCTGCAGGAGCGTCCACAGCTTGGGTCGGTCGGCCACGTCGCCTCGGGTGAAAAGCACGCGCTCGTCCAATCGAGCACGGTCTCCGGCGCTGAGATCATCAATCACCCGCACCGGGTGACCGTCGCGAGCCAGTCGGTTAGCAAGGGCAGCCCCAAGAAATCCAGCGCCGCCGGTGACGAGAAAACGCATCGGGAACTCCGTATCAATGACAAATGGTCGTAAGCAAATGTGCCGCGTAACTGCTCAGGTGCCCGGCACTTGCGATTTTGATGAAAATGGTATCTGGCTGCCATCGAAAGAGCCATTTTCGAGGGCAATCCAAGTGCCGGTCACCTTAGCAGCAGTTACTGTGCCGCTATTATAGCACAAATCTCCACAAATAGGCGAATGGGCGCGGGGGGGAGGGGAAAACGGTTGAGCAGAAAATTCACCGCAAAGACTCCAGGAACGCAAAGGAAAAGCCTTTGACACCCTGCGCCTTCAGGGTATACTTGGCAACCTCAGCAGCGAGCAAAAAGGGGCCAGTATCACCCCGGAGAAAATCGCTTGAACACAATCACGAACAACGCCCCAGCGCCACTATCCATGCGCCGCATTGTGCAGACCTGGTGGCCGCTGGCCGCCAGTTGGTTATTCATGGCGACCGAAGGGCCGATGATGAGCGCGGTCGTGGCGCGGCTGGTCGAGCCGGAGATCAACCTGGCAGCCTGGGGCGGCATCGTTTACCCCGTTGCGCTGCTCATCGAATCGCCGATCATCATGCTCCTCTCCGCCTCGACCGCGCTCAGCAAGGACTGGGATTCGTACCTCAAGCTGCGCCGCTTTATGATGCGCGCGGGGGCGTTCTTGACCGCACTACACGTGCTGATTGCCTTCACACCGCTCTATTATTTCGTCGCCGTCCGGCTGATCGGTGCGCCGGCCGAGATCGTCGAACCGGGCCGCCTGGGGCTGATGATTATGATCCCCTGGACGTGGTCCATCGCCTACCGCCGCTTTAACCAGGGGGTGCTGATCCGTTTCGGGCACTCGCGGGCCGTGGGTTGGGGGACGCTGATCCGGCTCAGCACAGATGCACTGGTGTTGGGTGTGGGCTATTTTATTGGCGCTATCCCCGGCGTTGCTGTCGCGGCCGGCGCTGTCGTCGCCGGGGTCATCAGCGAGGCCACCTACGCGGGCTTGCGCGTGCGGCCCGTGCTGCGCGATCAACTGCGCCAGGCCCCGTCGACCGGGCAGATTTTGACCCTGCGTACTTTTCTGAAATTTTACACCCCGCTGGCGCTGATGGCGCTCTTGAACATGTTGGTGCAGCCGATAGGCAGCGCGGCCCTGAGCCGCATGCCAGCCGCGATAGAATCGCTGGCCGCGTGGTCGGTCGTCTCTGGGTTCCTCTTTCTCTTTAGAGGCATGGGCTATGCCTACAACGAGGTCGTCATCGCGCTGCTGGACGAGCCACGCGCGGCGCGTAACCTGCGCCGTTTCGCGCTCGCTCTGACCACATTGACGAGCGGGGCACTGCTGCTCATCGCCGCCACTCCTCTGGCGACGCTCTGGTTTGGGGTCGTGTCGGGGCTAAAGCCAGAACTGGTCGCATTGGCTCAATGGGGATTGTGGATCGCGCTGCCGATACCCGGCCTGACTGTCTGGCAAAAATTGTACGAGGGAACCATCGTCCACAGCCGGAGCACGCGCCCCATCACCGAGGCCATGGCGGTTTTCCTGCTCGCCGACGGGGCGGCGCTGTGGGCCGGCGTGACCTGGGGGCAGATGGCAGGGCTATACGTTGGCCTGGCAGCTATGACGGCCGGGGTGCTGGCCCAGACAGCCTGGCTGTGGCAACGCAGCCGCCCGGCGATGCAGGCACAGAGCAACGCCGCCTAGAAGCAAGCTGCCATCTTGCTCCACCGTTAGCAACCCGGAGAGGTGACTTGCCCTGTCCGCATCTGACTGGTCAGCGCCAGCGATATGAGCGCGATGCCCACCCCGGCCAAAAAGGTGTACTGCGCCCCTAGCGTCGTCCATACCACCCCGCCCACCACCGGCACGACCACGGCCGCGATATGGTTGATGGTCTGCCCCAAAGATATGTTCGGCGTGATCTCATCCGGCCCCAAGGCGATCTTTTGGAAGTATGATTGCAGGGCGATGGAGAAACCAAAGAGAATTTGGTCGACCACGAACAAGCCCAACAGAACCAGCAGCGCTGGCGTGGCCGGAAAGGCCGGGAAGAGCACCAACTCGCCCACGCTCACCCCCGGTATCTGGAAGCCGGGCGTCTTGAGCACGTCCAGCGCGGGGACGATGGCGTACCCCAGGAAGACCAACACCAGGATGATAAAGTTAACCGTCAGTACCCGCCGCTCGCCGAAGCGGGCGACGACTTTGCCGAACGCCTGGTTAAAGTAGGTACCGATCAGACTATTGAGCAGAAACATCAACGTGATGGTCTGAGGGGTCACGCGGTACTGCTGCACGAGCAAAAAGACAGCAAAGGTGGTAAAGATGTGGCGGCGGCTGCCCATCATGAACTGCAGGGCGTAGTAAAGCCAGTAGCGGCGGCGCAGGGGAGTGCGGCGCCGCTTTCGTTCCACCCGCATCGGCTGCCGCCCAAAGGGCAAAAGCAGCAAACCGCCGATCACCACCACCGCCCCGGCGACCCGGAGCACGGTGCGGTATCCCCAGGCTTCTAGCGTGCCAAAGATGAAAAGGGTGCCCACCACCGCTGCCAGCGCCCCCAGGCTGTTCAGCTTTCCCAGCACTTGAGGCGCTTCGTCCTTCCCCACGGCCAGGAGCACGGCTGAGGAGTTGCTAGAGTAGAAAAAGTGAAAGCCTACGCTCATCACCAGCGTGGCCGCTATCAACTCGGTCAGATTGTTGGCCGCCGCAGTCAGAAAAATGCCCGCCCCCATCAACACCAGCGAGAGTCCGGCGATACGCATCTCTACCAAAAAAAGCGCCAACACTCCCACCAGGAACCCCAACAGCCCAGGTATCTCGCGGATGGCCTGGATCACGCCAATTTGGTCAGCCCGGACTCCTAGCTCTTCCACGGCAAAGTTGTTAAAGATAGATTGCCATAGCCGAAAACCCAGCACCATAAGTAAATTGTTAAGCGCAATGACGATGAGCGCAGAGCGGAATTTACGCACTATGGCCTCCCTTAGAACAACAGCACGGAATGGAATCCGCGCCGATGAGTGATTTTCGGTTTCGGAGGGGCAAAGCAGTGCTTTGCCCCAACCGGGCACGGAATGGAATCCGCGCCGATGAGTGATTTTCGGTTTCGGAGGGGCAAAGCATTGCTTTGCCCCAACCGGGCTAACCACCCAGCAGTTT
>QMOE01000073.1 GCA_003648125.1 Chloroflexota bacterium | reverse complement strand
TGAAATCGTGACTCATCCTCATCATAAGCACATTGGGCCAACTGACCGGTTGGCCCCAGCTGACCAGCCAAGCTTGAGCCAGATATTGGCCGAAGTAGAAAGCTGGCTGGGGCAATAGCATCGAGTCTTCCCACCTGCATACTTGCTCAGTCCAGCGCCCGCCTCACGTAGCGCAGAGAGAACGCGCCGATCACTAATCCCAACGCCGCCAGCGCCAGCACATTCGGCCACAGCACATCCAGGCCGGTCCCCTTGAGCAAGATGCCCCGCATGATAGTCATCCAGTGATAGGCGGGAATCACGTTCGCCACCCACTGCACGATCTGGGGCATAGATTCGACCGGGGCGGCGTATCCGGTGAACATAAAATCCGCCATGCCAATCATCATCACCACCAGAAACGCCTGGTGCTGGGTGCGGGACATGACCGAGATGACCATCCCCTTGCACAACTCGACCAGCAGGTAGCCAAAGGCCAGGGCAAGCAGCAGGAGCAATGATCCCCGGACGGGAACGCCAAAAGCAAGGTGTGTCATACTGAGCATGAGCACAAAGTCGAAAAAGCCCACTAGAATGACCGGGATGGCTTTGCCGATGATGATCTCTAACGCAGAGAACGGCATAACGAGCAGTTGCTCCAACGTGCCCAACTCGCGCTCGCGGGAAAAGGAGAGCGCGGCAAAGAGCAACACGGTGAACTCTAACATCAGGCCCAGTTCAGAGGGTGTGGTGTAGAGCGCCTCGCTGAGAGTTTCGTTGAACCAGACCCGCAGGCTAGGCTCGAAACCGGCAAAGTCATTCGCTCTCAATCCCAGACGGTCAATCATGATGCGCTGCCCCATATCGCTGACGGCCCCCTCAACCGCCCGCAGGGCGGCCGTCGCCGGGATGCTCTCGGCCCCGTTGAGCAAGACTGCCAGTGTGGGTCGGCCCGTGAGGGAGGCCAGCTCGTTGTCAAAGTCGGGCGGGATGATGACGGCGGCGTTGATCTGCCCGCGGTCAAGAGCATCCTGGATGACGTCCATATCGGCAACCTGCCCCTCGAGCGCGAATATGCCCGTGTTCTCCAGGGCAGTGACCACGGCCCGGCTGGCCGCGCTCTGGTCTTGATCCAGCACCATGAGCGGCAGGTTCGTGATCGGGCGGGATGTGGCCCAGCCGACCGCTAACAATTCGAGCACGCCGCCAAAGAGCATAAAGGCCGGCAGCCACCAATCGTTGATCAGGTGGATGAATTCTTTGACGACGAGGGACCAAACTCGCTTTAGCATAGTCTTCCTCAAGTTGTAAGTTGCAAGTGTGCAAGTTGCACCACTTGCCTACTTGCTTTTGTAATTGCGTTGTTTTTTGATGTTGGGGACCAACATTGCGACAATCTCGCTCAATAGCTTCAATCGGTGGTCGAGTACCTCGGCAGGCAGCAACTTGCGCCCTCGCCAGTACCAACCGCGTGACTCACGGGCCTCCCCCTGTGCGATTCGCAGGCGATAGGCATAATCCTTGCCATAGCCCCGTCCATAACCTTCCTCAATATTGGCACTGATGGCTCCCACGCTGCGAATCAACTGCGCCGCCACCTCTTTGCCGCGTCTATCCTTCAGCAAATGTCCACAATCCTCCCAGGTCAAGTCATAGAGAAACAACGCCTTCTGGTAAATCTGAAACTCTCACAACGGATCCTTGCGAATGGTAGAGTGAACCGTCTCCTGCCAAGCCTCAAAACTCTTGATGCTACCTTTCATAGCCCTCTCCTACTTGCCACTTGCAACTTGCAAACTTGCCACTTGCCCACTTGCAAACTTGCCCACTACCCCAGTTTTTTCTTGAAAAAGAGCGCAGCAACGGCCATAAACGCGATCCCCAACCCCACGAGCATCACCCCATACGGCCAGAGCACGTCCAATCCCACGCCAGACAAGAACACGCCCCGGGTGATGACGGCGTAGTGAGTTCCGGGTAAGACCATGGCCTCCATGCGCATCATCTCTGGCATGGCAGCGATGGGGAAGAATATGCCGGTCATGAAGAAACCAGGGAAAAAGATGAGCAGGAAGGAGAGCGCCAGCGCGGTCGGCTGGGTGCGCATAAACACGCCGATAATCATCCCCATGCCAAGTATCGCAAACAGAAAAACCGCAGAGAGCAGGAAAAACAGGGGAAAGCTACCGTTAAAGGGAATACGGAACACCACCCTGGCGACGACCGGCATCACGATCACATTGATCAAGCCGACGATGACGTAGGGAATCATCTTGCCCAGCAAAAGTTCGGCGCGTCCCACCGGTGTGACCATCACCTGCTCCAACGTGCCGTGTTCGCGCTCGTGGGCCAGCGTCAGGGCCACGGACAGGGCCGGAAAGCCGAGCATCATGGAAATCAGGCCGGGCACCATGTCTACCCTGGGTTTCAGGGCCGGGTTGTACAGGGCGCGCACGTGCAAATCAATCGGCTGTAGGGACAGGGTTTGCCCCTGTCCTGCTTGCTCTATCTGAACAGCCAGCAACTCGCTGACGAATGCCTCGGCCCGCCCCCCAACCTGCTCCACGGCAAAGCCGCCGCTTTGCGGCTCCGTCCCGTCGATGATAATCTGCAAGCCCATCCCCCGCAAGGTCAGCAGGTCGCGCTCAAAGTCTGGGCTGATGACCAACGCGGCCTTGATTTTGTCTCTCGTCAGCAGATTCTCGATCTCATCCAGCGTGTCTACGTAGGCGTACAAATCCAGGTCATCCCCCTCTGTGACCCGCTGGACAAAAGCGCGCGAGGTCGAACTGCGGTCATAGTCCAACGCAGCGATGGACACGTGTTTGATATCCACCGTCAGCGAGTAGGCAAATATAAAGAGCATCGCCAGGGGAGCTAGCATGACCAGGATGAAGGTGGCTCTATCGCGCAGGATGTGGTTGATCTCTTTGCGGATGATGGCCCGCAGGTGGCGCAGCGACATATCTACCCTCCCTTGCTTTCCAGTCGCTTGATCAGGGAGATAAAGGCCTCTTCCATGCGGGGGGTGGCGCGGCGGATATCTAGACAGGGCAGGTCGTGTTCTTCCAGAGCGGCCTCAATCTCGGGCAGGCGCTCGTCCGCCGAATCCACGAGCACGTGGAGCAAATCGCCGTAGGTCTGCACTTGGAGCACGCCGGGGAGCGTCTCAACGAGAGCGTGCGCCGCTTGCCAATCTTGAGGGCGCAACTCGAGCAGTTCCCCCTCGACGTGGGCGCGAATCTGCTGCGGCGTATCGCACACGACCATGCGCCCTTCGTACATCAAGCCCACCCGCGAGCAGCGGTCGGCCTCGTCCATGTAGGGCGTGCTGACGACAATGGTGGTCCCATCCAGGTTCAGGTCGGTCAGGATGTCCCAGAACTCGCGCCGGGAAACGGGATCCACGCCGGTGGTCGGTTCATCGAGCAGCAGGATATCGGGGTGATGGATCAGCGTGCAGGCCAGGGCCAGCTTTTTCTGCATCCCGCCAGAGAGTTGCGCCGCGCGGCGATCTTTGAATTCGGTCAGACTGGCAAAAGTCAGCAACCGCTCGGTGCGCTCCTGCAGTTTGCCCACCGGCACATCGTACAGCTCGGCAAAAAAGGACAGGTTCTCCGAGACCGATAGCTCGCCGTAGAGACTGAACTGCTGGGCCATATAGCCGATCTGGCGCTTGATCGCTTCCGGCTGGCGGGCCAGATCGTAGCCGGCCACCTGCGCCGACCCGGAACTGATGTCCAGCAAGCCCGCCAGCAGCCGCAGCGTAGTCGTCTTGCCGGCCCCGTCCGGGCCGACTAAGCCGAAAAGCTCGCCCGGCTGGATAGAGAGGGTCAGCGAATCCACCGCCCGTGTCTTTTTGAAATCGCGCGTCAAGGCGTGGGTCTCGATGATGGGAGGAATTTTTTTCATAATTGTAGGGCGGTTTTGCTAACCGCCTGGTCGGATAACAAATCCGACCTACTTTTTCACCTTGCGCGCGAGCCACAGCACGAACAATGCCCCCAGCGCCGGTTCGGTCACCACGCCCAGATACTTGATGGTGTTGCTGAAACCCATCTCCGGGATGACGTACCAGTCCATCAGGCCGATGACGATGGCGGAGATGATGGCGACGATGTAATCGCCGGCCGCACCCAGCGGCTTGTTCTCCTTCCAGATCAGGCTGCCTATCGCGCCCATCAACAGACCGACCAACACCATTGCGATTAACAGAATCAGGATTTGCATTTTTCTCCCCCTGTGTTTTGAATGTGTGATCGAATTACATCGAATGTTTGGTAGGATACGGTTCCCCTTCAGGCCCCCGGTAGCGGCGCCGTTTGCCGCTCTTTGTCGCCCCCGGCATTTGTATCGCCTGCACCGGGCAAAAGTTGAAACAGCGCATACACTGGGTGCACCGGTCCCGGAACTCGATCCCCTCGTCGGTCATCTCAATGTTGTGCGTCGGACAGTGGCGGACACACCAGCCACACCGGGTGCAGTTATCTTGCACGTAAAACTTGAACGGGAACCAGTCGAACGTGGCCCGCTGGATGATGCCCAGCAGCCGTCCCGACGGGCTTGCCCCTTTCACATGGCGTTCGTGCCGATGGATGAGGTCAGCCAGAGCACCAATTTTCTGCTTGGCCTTTCCCAGGCGCGGCACCATCTTCTCCGGCGACGGGAACAGCGCCGGCAGACCTGGCATGTAGAGGTTGTTCCCCATCAGCACGTTATCCATCAGGAACGGCTCGTACCCCTTCTCGCGCAGTGGCCGGACGGCGTACCAGGCCGTGTCGCCGGCAGCGTACCCCGCCGTCGTCACTGCGAAAAGAGGCTTGCCGTTGTCGGGAGGCAGATCGCGCAAAAAGTCGCGGAAGATGGGCGGCGCAAACGAGGCATGCACCGGAAAGGCAATTCCCATCACGTCGCACGATGCCGGGTCAACCTCAGAGGCGGCAACCTGCTCACACGACGCTATCGTCACCTCGTCGCCCAGGCCGGTCAACCGTTCGGCCAGACGATGCACCACCCAGGCGGTGTTCCCAGTGCCGCTAAAGTAATAGATGTCGATCTTTGGCGCAGTTCTCACTCTTCCCACGCCTTTTTCATCGTTGGGTTGCGCTCAAGATACACGTCCACCACCTCTTGGGGAACTGTGTTCATAAAGCAGGAAAAGTTCACGCACTGGGAGCAAGTGTACTTGCGCAGTGTCCAAAAGAAAAGGAACAACCCCCACGCGGCCACGAGCGCCCAGGCGAACTGTCCGCCCAGGAGCATAAAGGGGAACGGATACCCGCCCAGGATGGTGAACCCGACGACGAGTTGCACCGTCTCCGCTTTGCTGATCGGTTCGGGATGGTACTTCCAGGCTTTGAAGGAGCCATAGTTGGCGATGCAGTGCAGCGTCCGTCCCTTTTCGGCGTAATAGGGACAATGGCTGCACAGGATCCGGATCTCCCACAACTGGAAAAATATCATCAAGAACGCCGCCCAGCCCAGGAGATACCAGCCGTAGCTGCCCCGTACCACCCCGATGACGGCGGGGATGGCTAAACCGGCAAACGTCGCCATAAAGTGGCCCAGGTCGCCCCAGTCGAAGCGGCACTTTAACTTGCCCGCGAGTGAGCAGTCCGCGCACGCGGAGGCGGGCCGCCAGGTGCAAATATCATAAGGATTGTTCGTCGTCGCCATGATTCAATTTTCCCCTTTCTCTACCAACAAACCACTCAACAGTATTTCGATAAAGGCCTGGCTGGCCCGTTGACGTCAGGTGCGCCGAAACGCCGTGTCGCTCCTCAAAATCAGCCATATCTCGCGCAGTGTGGGACGCTTGCCGTAGATGAGCAGCCCCACCCGGAACAGCTTGGCCCCCACCCACAGCGCCGCCGGGATGGAGATCAGCAGGACCACAATGCTGCCCACGACGTCAATCACAGGCACCTCCGCCAGAGGCACACGCATCATCATCATCGTGGGTGCGGTGAGGGGGAAGAAACTCAACACCCGCGCGATTGTCATATTCGGGTTGGTGAAGAGAAAGCTGCTGATCATGTAGGGCACGGCGGCGAAGAAGGAAAAGATGCCCGCTAGTTGTTGGCTCTCGCGCATCGTCGCGCCCAATGCCCCCACCCCGGCCATCAGGATGGCATAGAGTGTGTAGCCCAGCAGGTAGTAGACCACTCCCAGCACCAGAACGCGAGTTGGGATGGAGACTGCCCCAGCGACGGTCAGGAGCGCCGCCGCCCCGCCGCTGAACCCCATCGCGCTGCCCACCCAGACCAGCACCTGTGTCAGACCGAGCGCGCCCAGGCCGATCACCTTGCCGGCCATCAGTTCCACCGGCCGGACCGAAGAGACGACGATCTCGATCACGCGGCTCTCTTTCTCCTCGGCCACGCTTTGCAGCAGGTAGCCCGATGATGTAAAGATGGTCATCACCAAAAAGATAGCCAAAAAGTAGGGGATGATAAAGGTAAAGGCAAACCCCCACGGGCCTTCGCTCTGCGTCTCTCCGCCGGAGGAGATGACCCTTGACTCTACTTTCGCCGGGGTGGTGGCCCGCGCTTGCAACGCCGGGTCAACCTGACCGGTCAGCAAGTGATCCACGAAAAAAGCCCGCACCGTCGCCGAGTCGCTGATCACGGCGGCGTCGAACCCGCTGCCCGTGCTCAGTACCACCACCCGGCCCGTCTCCAAATAATCATCCCCGATCAGCAGCACCTTTGAGACCTCCTCGGCCTGCAAGGCGGCCTCGGCCTCGGCCTCGCTCTCGAACGGGACAAAATCCTCCCGGTATTCCGGCAGGATGGGGGAAAAGTAGCCCGACCCATCTACTACGCCGATGGCTTTGTCGCCAACCTCGAACTGTTGCTCAAGGTACGCGCCGAGTTGGCGGGCCTGACCGGAAAAGAATGTTCCAAACAACAGCACGGCGACGCCCAGCACGGGCACGCTGGCCGTCATAATGATAAACCCGATTCGCCGCACGTTGGTCAGGTACTCGTGGCGGGTGACAACCCAGACTTTGCGCCAATCCATCATCTCACGCCTCCTCGCCGCTCACCACGGCCACAAAGATGTCTTCCAGCGGCGCCGGCGATATCTCGAACGCCTGCACCTCCACGCCCCGATCCAACAGCCCGCGCAGCGCCTCCTGCGGCCCGGTTCCTTCCGCCAGCGTCAGGTTGAACGCGCCGTCGTCCGGCTCGACCTCCGCCACGCCAGGCAGGTCGGCGGGGATTTGCGAGGCGCTGACTCGGATAATGTTGGGCGCGTACTCCCGTTTGATCTCTGCCAGGGGGCCGTAGAGCACCGGACGCCCGTGGTTGAGGAGCAAAATCCGGTCGCAGAGCGCCTCCACCAAGTTCATCTGATGCGAACTGAGGACGATGGTCTTGCCCTCCCGGTGCAGGTCGGCGATGAAATTCTTGACCCGCTCGACGTTGACCGGGTCCAAGCCCTGGAAAGGCTCGTCCAGAAAGATCACCTCTGGATCGTGAACCAGGCTGGCGACGAGTTGGAGTCGCTGCTGCATACCCTGGCTCAGGTCTTTGACCTTGCGGGCGGCCCAGTCATCCAGTTGTATTCGCTCCAGGAGCGCCATCGCCCGCTCTCGCGCCGCTGACCGAGAGACGCCCTTCAACTCAGCCAGGTATGTCAGGGTGTGAAGCACCTTCAGGTTGCGGTAGAGTCCCCGCTCCTCCGGTAGATAGCCCACCTGATTCTTTGCCTGGCCCGGCGGACGGCCCAGCACCGTCACGCTGCCCTCGTCCGGCGTGAGAATGTCCATGACGACGCGGATGGTGGTAGTCTTGCCGGCTCCGTTCGGCCCCAGGAGGCCGAATATCTCTCCCCGCTCCACCTCAAAGGAGAGGTCGTCCACTGCTACCACGTCGCCATATCGCTTTGTTAGATTCTGTATTTGGATGATCATTTCTTCTCCTTGCTGCCCTATCGCAGCTCGTACAGCCGCAACAGGTTGTGACCTTCTCTCGGCCCTTGCCAGTGGAACTTTTCGCCGCCCCTTTTCCGATACAATTGTACTCTATGTCGCCCCTTCCGGCAATGTAGGCAGACCCGCGCCAACGTCACAAAACCCCCGACCCGATAACGGGCCGGGGGTCAATACTGACCTCGACGTGAGAGCGGCTTGTGGTTTTACAACCAATACGGTTTAATTAGGGTGCGTTTCATTTCGGTTAGAAGTAGGCGCGCTTTCCATACCGCGCGCTATGGAAAGCGCGCCTACCCAACTCATTTGAAAATTAGGACACTTGTCCGGTATGCCCTTCGGAGTAGAATAGGGGACAATCCCAAAGGAGGACGGACAAATGTCAAAAGCAACCACGCAAGATCGTCTGGCAGTCAAGACGCCAGAAGCTG
>QMOE01000072.1 GCA_003648125.1 Chloroflexota bacterium | reverse complement strand
CACCGTCTCGAAGCGGGGATCGAACTGCATCACATAGCGCGGCTTGGTGATCGCCGCCAGGGCCGTGGCCTCGTAGGTGGGCGGGATGAAAGAACTCGCCACGAACGCCACCACCGCCGCCACCAGAGCCAGTCCCGCGATCCACTTCCAATTGCGAACCAGTACCTCGACATACACACGCAGATCAATTTCTTCTTCCATTAAATCACCTCATTGATAATCGCGCACAGTAGGACAAATTGGCAATTTGTCCTACCCCACCCTCAACATAACTGCTCAGGTGCCCGGCACTTTGCCGATTTTGAGAAAATGGCATCTGCTTGTGCCATCGAAAGAGCTATTTTCGAGAGCAATCGCAAGTGCCGGGCACCTTGAAAACTTGTGGGCTAATTTGTCCTACCCCATCCTCGACAAACAAAAACGTGAAACACCAAGAACACCATGCTTCACGCTTTACATTTTACGCTTTATGTTTCATACTCCACGCCCCGGTTGCATTATAACGCACACCTCAACCCTGTCAAGCAATCTCCGCCCCTGCCTCGGCCAGCCGCTGCTTGAGGAAGGCGATTGCCTCCACCGGCGAGGGGTCCGCGCCGTTGAGCATCGCCAGGTAAAAGCTAACGTAATCATTAAAGTGGATCAGGGAAAGCATGTGGGCCAGCTTACTCTTACCCCGCCCCTGCACCGTCTCCGCTGTCACACCCTCGCGCCGGAGCAGCTTCTCCGTCACGTCCCAGCGCACCTGCACGCGTGGATGATCCATACTTGAGCGCAACATCAGCACGGTCACCTGATCCCGCACGGACTGGGGGATACCCAGTCCCACGACGGCGTTGTGATTGAGTTCGGGCAACACCTCGAAGAAAGCCCAGTGCTTGCTATTCTCGTTGAACTGGGTCTTCCAGCGATTGGCGACCGCGGCCAGAAAACCCGCCCCGTAGACCACGGGCAATCGGCCTGCGAGCCTGCCGGCCTGCGATTTGGCCGCATTGCGCGCCGCCGGCACAGCAGGGCCGATCTCCGCCTGCCACGCCTCCATCACCTGGGCCGCCTCCTCCACGTCGGCGGAGTAATCACGCAGCAACCCCAGCCGGTGCAACAGGCCAAGTAACAAAGTAAAAGAGTAACCCATCGCGGCCCGAGGCGAAGACTGGTAATCGAAACGCACCAACGGCACCCCCTCCTCCTGCGCCAACGCGGCCAATTTTCCCCCCGTCGTGACCGCTGCTGTCCTGACCCCCCGCTCCAGCCCCGCCCCAAAAGCCGAGAGCGTCTCCTCCGTGTTGCCCGAGTAACTACATCCGATGACCAGATAGTCGGGGCCGCGGACGAAGGCGGGAAGCGTCTAGCCGCGCACGACAGTAATAGGAACAGCACATTCCCCCGCCACCAATCCCTGCAGCAAGGCTCCGCCGATGGCCGAGCCGCCCATCCCCAAAATGACAATCTGCCGGACATTGTCGTAGGCAGATTGCAATTCCAGACCCTGAGCCAGCGACCAGGCTGCCCGGCACTGCTGCGGCAACTCGGCGATACGTTCGCGCATCCCGCCGGGATCAAGCCTGTCAAAAAGTGTGTGATCATCCAAAGCCACCATATCATCCTCCTTTCATTTCACGTCTAGCGCACAGATGATACCAGTGGTGAGCGCGATTGTCAACCTTGCGTGAACGCACAGTCAGCGTTATAATGAAACCCGCGTGGGGAAGTGTCGGAATTGGCAGACGAGCGTGACTTAGGATCACGTGGGGCAACCCGTGCGGGTTCAAATCCCGCCTTCCCCATAAAAAGCAAGCCTAAACCATGACAGGAGGGACACACACTTGATCACCACCGAATCATTAGAGCATCGCCAACTACGCCTCACCATCGAGTTGGGCGAGGAAAAGACCCAACAGGCCATGCACCGTATGGCACGCAAGATCTCGAAACAGATCAACATCCCAGGCTTTCGCAAGGGAAAAGCCCCTTACGAACTGGTCCTGCAACGCTACGGTGAGGAGACAGTTCGCCAGGAAGCCGCCGATGACATGGTCGAGCAGGTCTATCGCGAGGCACTGAAGCAGGAAGAAATTCAACCCTACGCTCCTGCCGTGTTGGAGAAAACCACGCTAGACCCCATCACTTTCGAGTTCA
The DNA here is from genome assembly GCA_003648125.1 of Chloroflexota bacterium. The sequence continues at coordinate 6,242 of QMOE01000072.1, read as the reverse complement.
CCATTCCCCTGCCTCCGCAAGTGAGTCTGGGAGACTACCGCGATTATCGCCTCAAGCCTCACAAGGTCAGGATCTACAAGAAAGAGGTACAGCAAGCACTCGCAGAGATTCGCGAGCAGAACGCGATCCTCGAACCAGTCGAACGCCCGGTCGCCCTGGGTGATGGGGCGCTGATTGACCTGCACGGGCAGACAAATGATGGAACAAAAGTCATCAGCGGCGACGATGTCCGCATCATCCTGGACGCCGAGAGTACCAATCCAGCGCCGGGATTCGCTCAAGCCATCGTAGGGATGGAAGCGGGCGAAGAGCGCACCCTCACGCTCCCCCTGCCGGCCGACTTTCCCAAAGAAGAGTTGCGGGGCCGGGAAGTCGAGTTCACCGTCAAGATGAAAGAGGTCTACGACAGCACCCTCCCGGCCCTCGACGATGACCTGGCGCGTACCGTCGGCAACTTTGACTCACTCAAAGAGTTGGAAGCGCACGTCAAGGAGCAATTGCGGCAAAAAGCGCAGCAAGAAACCGACAAGGAATACACGGCGCAGGTCTTGGAGGCCATCATTGAGCAAGCTCAGGTCGAGTACCCGCCGGTGATGCTCCAAGATACGCTGGACGAGATGATCAAAGAAGTCGAGCAGATGGTAAAGCGCGAGACGCAGCTCTCGCTGGAGGACTATCTGCGCTTCCAGGGGAAAACACTGGATGAAACACAGGAGGAGTTGAAACCTAGCGCCGATACTCGGCTCAAGCGCGCCCTGGTACTGGGTAAAGTTGTGGCGTTGGAAAAGCTCGAGATAGACGAGGAAGAGATCACGTCACACATCCAAAAAGTCAGCGCTCAGTGGGGCGCCCGGGCCGACGAGGTGCGCACATCCCTTAGCTCCGGCGCGGGACGGGATGGTGTCATCAAGCATCTGCTGACTCAAAAAGCGGTGCAGCGATTGGTCGCCATCGCCAAGGGAGAAGCGCCCGAGTTGGTTTCTAAAGAGACAGAGGAACAAGAGGAGCGAAAATGACCTGGCCTACAGCGTTGATTCCAATGGTGATTGAAACAACAGGGCGCGGCGAACGCGCCTACGACATCTATTCGCTGCTACTCAAGCAGCGCATCATTTTCGTGGGCACGCCCATCACCGACCAAATCGCCAACCTGATCGTGGCCCAGTTGCTCTACCTGGCGAGCGACGACCCCGATAAACCCATCTCAATGTACATAAACTGCCCCGGTGGCGGAGTTTACCACGGCCTGGCGATTTATGACACGATGCAACAAGTACAGCCACCGGTCGCAACCTACGCCGTGGGGGTGACGGCCAGTATGGGCACGATACTACTGGCGGCAGGCACCAAAGGGCATCGCTATGCACTGCCCCACGCCACAGTCCACATGCACCCGGCCGGCGGCAGCACGCAAGGATATGCTCCCGATGTCGAGATTCAATACAAGGAACTAAAGCGGGTCGAGGATCTGATCCACACACTATTGGCTCGACACACCGGTCAATCAGTGGAGCAAATCGCCGCTGACTTTGACCGTGACCGCTTTATGAGCGCCGAGGAAGCGGTCGAGTACGGGCTGGTGGATCAAATACTCGAGCTGGCGGAGAAAAAACAGTAACAGCCGCTACTCCATCTCGCGCTTTACACCTTCACGTGTCACCCGCACCAATGCCGTGTCTCTACTAGTACTGAGCTGATAGAGCGCACCATGCGGCACGACGGTGAAATCGCCGGGATGCAGGTGCATCATGCTCTGTGACGTGCGCACGGCTGCCGTTCCCCTCAGAACAAAAATTAACAGATCGTGTGGGGCCGGCATCTCGACCGACCACGCACCTTCCCCCCACGCCACCTGCACGGCCGAGTCATCAATCCGGGCCACTGTTTGAAACTGGAACGGCCAGATGACTCCCCGCATCGCCCCCTGGAGATTGATGCGTCTCAACTTTGCTTCGTCACCGATGCTGTAAAGACGGCGCTTGCCATTCTTTCGCTCAGGAGCGACCCCGCAATGCAGGAGCAGCACAGTGGTGCGCAATTCCGAGCCAGAGCGGTGGGCCACACCTTTCGGCACGACGGCCAACTCGCCCGGCCGCAGCCGCACCTCTCCCCACTCACTCTCCAACAACATCGTCCCCCCGTGGACCCAGAACAACTCGTCGTTGTCCAAATGCCTGTGCCAATTCAACATCCCCTGGCAGACATAGACGCTGACGGCAATATCGCCCACAAAGGCGAGATTTACCATCGCAAACGGCCTGTTCAACTCCGCAGTGACCTGGGAGACGTTTAGTTTCTTGAGCACGGTCATCAACACCATTATACTTTCTCAACGACAAGGATGCAAGCAGGCGACTTTGTAGACTTTGTAGGTCACGTTTTCAACGTGACAACCCCGACCCGTCACGCTACAAGCGTGACCTACAAAGTCGCCTGCTTGCCAGCGCCCAACGGGTCAGGTATAATGCAAAGACCCTCGACAAAGCCAGGGGAACAAAGGAGATCCAAGTGACGCTCGAACTGAGCAGGCTGACCAAACAGGTGCAGGTGATGGGCAAAAAGCTGGCCTCCCGCCAGCAGCAATACGCCGACCTGGTAACACTGGCGCGCCGCTGGCTGACCCAGTACGCCGACCAGGGCGAACAGTTGCGCCACCCCGCCCGCTCCATCCACGCCGCCATCCCCACCGGCGAGCCGCTCGACACCATCCGCTCGCTCCCCGCTACCCCGGAGCGATTCACCTTCATCGCCGCCGACGGCTCGCAGATTCAACCCAACCGTCACGGAGCCGCACTCTATCACCTCATCAACGTCGGCAGCCTGGTCTACCGGCACGGCAGCGGTCAGACCCCCGAACAGCACAGCCAGCCCACCCTGGGCTATGCCGAATCCGACCTGTATGAGAACGGGAGGCTAGTGGACGGGAACCTGCTCGACGTGCGCCGCGACCTGGCCGAGATCACCTGCCTGGCCGACCTGTGCGCCGCCGAGCCGACGGGGAACAGTCAAACCGTCGCCGTGGTGGATGGCACCCTCATTCTCTGGACACTGGATGAACGTGCCCAAGACCGGCAACGCACCAAAGTGACCGCCTATCTTGACCAACTGAACCGCATCCGCGAGACCGGCGCAGCCGTGGCCGCTTTCATCAGTCGCCCCCGCCGTACCGAGGTGACACGCTTGCTCTACCTGGCCAGCCTGGAGGGAGACGCCAACCGCGCCGCTCAAGAACCCAACCCACTGGAACGGTTGCCCGACCGCGCCGTCTTTGAGATGCTGCCGCCGGGCGCGCGCTCCGCTCTCTTTGTTTCTCCCAGCGAGATTAACCACAAGTATTACGTGGCCGAGGGACACAATATCCACTTCTTCTACCTCAACCTGGCCCCAGAGGATTGCGACCCGGTCATCGCCCGCATAGAACTGCCGGCCTGGGCGGCCGAGGACGCCGACCGGCTGGCACTGATCCACGCTGGCATCGTCGCTCAAGCGCGCATCGCAGGCGATTATCCCTACGCGCTGGCCCGCGCCGATGAACTGGCCTTTATCAGCGGCCCGGAGCGGGAGACGTTAGACGAAATGGTGACCACGGCGCTGCTGCACGCTGGCGTCCGGACAGCCCTCTCGCCAAAGGCATATTACAAAACCCTGACCCGTCGGGGGAGGAGGAGTCATCGCCTATGAGCAACGGAAATTTAAAGGTGGGGCGTGTGTTACGGGCCAGCACGCGCGGCTTTGTCATCGGCTGCCGGGTGATGACGCCCAACATTCCGGCCTTTGGCTCATTCGTGCGGGCGGATGGATTGACGCCGCAGGGCACCATCTATGGCCTGATCTATGACGTCAGCGTGGAAGACGATCCCTTTGTGCGCCAGTTCATCAGCGCCGACCCGCCCGACGAAGTCGTACTCGACCAGCGCGAGAACCGCCAGATTCCCATCGAGGTCAGCGTGCTGGCGGTGGGCTGTGGTGACGATGGAGCCATCAGCCACTGCCTGCCCGCCCAACCCCCCGTGACGCTCGACTGGCTCTACCAATGCAACGCCGAGCAAGTGCGGGCCTTTACCGCCCGCTTTGGCTACTTTCGCCTGGTGCTGGAAGCGCGCGAGGTTCCCGCCGACGAACTGCTGGCGGCCAGCCTGCGGGCCGGGGCCGCCTGCCGACCGGAGCGCGAGCGCGAGACGTTCCTGGTTAAAGCAGGACGCGAACTGGCACGGCTGCTGGCCGGCGACCCGGTGCGGCTGGAGGGGTTGCTGCGCCGGTTACAAAACGAGGGGGCAATATGAACAATCAACAAGCTAGGGAATTCCGAGATCGCTGGCGGGCGGTCGCGGCCATTGAGACAAAGGAACAAATAGCCACTCCCATCGCCCTGCGCTGGCAGCAGACCAACGCCATCTTGTGTCTAGCAATCGGCCTGGGGTTGCCTCTAGAAGGGAATGGTGCAGAGATTGAGGTCGTGCGTCGCCGCTGGGCCCGGCTCAAGGGAGAATCAAGCCAATGACAGACCATTCTCCCGAACAAGAACTCGAAGCCTTCCTCGGCCCCCGCCCCACCCCGCCCCAGCCACTGCAAAAGCTGGGCATCGTCGTCGCCGGCAGTCTCTCCAAGGGGCTGGATGTCAAACTAGACCCCGGCATCATCATCGAGGGGCTGGCCGTGGGTCGCTATGTCGTCGCGCGCGGGCAGACCGGACGGCGGTTCTTTTCCATCGTCACCGACGTGCAACTGGACACCCTCAACCCGCTGATCGAAAAAGTTCCGCCGGACACATCCGATCCCTTCCTGGCCCGCGTCTACCAGGGCAGCGCCGTCTTTGGCCGCATCCACATCACGCCGATGCTTGTCTTGGACGAAGGTGGCAGCGAGCCGAAACCGGTCAAGACCATCCCGGCCCACTTTACCCCGGTCTACCCCGCCAACGAGGAACAAGTCTCCCTCATCTTTGGCCGGGAGGACGAGCCGGGTCATTTTTACATCGGCGACCCGTTAGAGATGGAGGGCATCCACGTGACGCTCGACCTGCGCCGCTTTGTCGAGCGCTCGGCCGGCGTCTTTGGCAAGACCGGTACCGGCAAGACTTTTCTCACCCGCACGCTGCTGGCCGGCCTGGTACAAGAGAACGTGGCGGTCAACCTGGTCTTTGACATGCACAACGAGTACGGCTGGAAGAGTCAGGACGAGACCAGGCAAGAGGTCAAAGGACTAAAACAACTCTTTACCGACCGCGTCTCCGTCTTTACCCTGGACGAGAAATCGTCCCGGCGGCGCGGGAGCAAGGTAGATGGCGTGGTGCGCATCGGCTACGAGCAGATTGAGCCGGAGGACGTGGACAGCCTCGCCAGCCTGATGGCCCTCTCCGACGTGCAGGTGGGAGCGCTGTACTTTCTTCGCCGGCGACTGGGACAACGCTGGGTCGCCCGGCTGCTGGACGAAGACGACCCACTGGAGGAGATGGAAAGCGCGCTGGAGCGAGGAACCATCCACGGCGGCACACTCGGCGCCATCCAGCGCAAATTGGGAATGTTCCGCCGCTTTGACTTTCTGCAGGCACGGGTATCGGATGACCCCATCCGCCAACTCTTGGACTATCTCGACGGGGGAAACAACGTCATCCTCGAGTTCGGACGGTACGGCAACAGCCTGGAAGCTTACCTCCTCGTCGCCAATTACATCACCCGCCGCATCCACGCTCACTACGTCCGGCGCACAGAGGAATCGCTAGGGGAAGCGGGGAAGGAGCCGCGCCCGCTGGTCATCACCATCGAGGAAGCGCACAAGTTCCTCGACCCCGCCATCGCCCGACACACCATCTTTGGCGCCATCGCTCGTGAACTGCGCAAGTACAACGTCACGCTGCTGATCGTGGACCAGCGGCCCAGCGGCATTGACCCAGAGATAATGAGCCAGATCGGTACCCGCGTCACCTGCCTGCTGGATGACGAGGCGGACATCCGGGCAGTCTTCTCCGGCATCAGCGGGGCGGGCGCGCTGCGGGAGGTGCTGGCCCGGCTGGATACGCGCCAGCAGGCGCTCATCCTGGGCCACGCCGTGCCCATGCCGGTGGTCGTCAAAACCCGCACCTACGGCACGCCCGAGTTCTACGCCGCGCTGGGCGTCCACGAAACGGACGATCCTGAGGCGGTGCTGGCGCGGGGGCGGGTGCTGTTGAGAGGAGAGGAAAACGCACGGGAGATATGATGAAAAAATCCATTGCCCTGATACTATCTTTCGTCATCCTGGTG
>QMOE01000071.1 GCA_003648125.1 Chloroflexota bacterium | reverse complement strand
GCAACGGATTTTGTCCTGCATGGGCCGCGCCGTGATTTCGGCAGGCTCAATCCAGGGGTTTCGATACGGCCTGAAGGCCTACTCAACCGACGGCGCTGAATTGCACCGCGCTGGCTTTGGTTGTTCTCCAAAGTAGATGAAACACATCCTTTCCATATCGCGCCGCAATCGCGTGGACTGTAGGGCAAGGTTTCCAAACTACCTTTGCTCAGATGCAGATTTTCGACTCGCTGACGCTGGGTGGCGGGTAAGAAACCCGCCCTACAGATTAGCACCCCAGATTATTGAGATGATACAAAAAGAGCTTGCGTGACCTACAGATGGAGAAATTGCTAAAGCGGTTCCTGACTTACATGCAAGCGGCCCGGAATGCCTCCCCTTATACTGTCAAGAACTATGGCAGCGACATTGGTCAATTTCTGGGTTATTGCCAGACGCAGGGGGTGGATGCGCCGCAGCAAATAGACCGCTCGCTGCTGCGCGGCTATCTGGCCGAATTGGACGAGTCAGGCTACGTCAAAGCCAGCATCGCGCGCCGGGTGGCGGAACTGCGTTCCTTTGGTAACTTTTTGGTGCGGGAGCAAGTGCTGGAACGCAATCCCTTTCGCTTGATCAGTGCGCCGCGCGTCCCCCAGCGGCTGCCGCAGTACTTGACGGTCGCTGAGGTAAAGACGCTGCTGGCGGTTCCCGATACCTCTACCCCGCTGGGGTTGCGCGACCGGGCCATCATCGAGGTGTTGTACGGAGCCGGGTTGCGGGTCAGTGAATTGGCGGGTATGGATGTAACAGATGCAGACTTGCCTCTGGCCCAGGTGCGGGTGATGGGTAAGGGAGGCAAAGAGCGCCTCGGATTGCTGGGGCGGCAGGCGGTGCGGGCGGTGCGGGCCTACCTGGAAGCAGGGCGACCCGCGCTACTGGGCAAGCAGCCAACCGGCGCGCTGTGGCTCAACCACCGGGGCGGACGTCTGACGGTACGCGGGGTGGCGCTAATACTGAGCAAGGCAGCTCAGCAGACAGACATTCGCACACACGTTTCGCCCCACGTTTTGCGCCACACCTTTGCCACACATCTCTTGAATGGCGGCGCCGACTTGCGCGTGGTGCAAGAACTGTTGGGGCACGCCAATCTCGCCACGACCCAGATTTATACCCACGTCAGCCAGAGCCGGGCGCGGGAAGTCTACATGCGAGCACATCCCCGGGCCGGTAAATTGGATTTGCCCTAGCCGCTACTTTGTGGTAAAGTAAGTGTGTGTCAATAACTTGTGCCAAGCAGACAAGCCAAAACGAGGGGGACTGAAATGAACATGCTCTGGCAACTCCTTCAATTCGTTCAGCAGCGCATAACCCTGGTGGCGCTAATCGGGGGGATCATACTGGGGCTGCTCCTGGGACTGGCCGTCGGTTATTGGTGGTGGCCGGTCGAGTGGAGCAATGCCGCGCCAAGCCACCTGCGCTCCGATTTTCAAAGCGACTATCTCATCTGGGTCGCCGATTACTATGACACTACCGCCGATCTGGAAGGGGCGCGCGCCAAGTTAGGCGTGGAATTTTGGCAAGAGGGTGCCCTCTCTGAGACGTTAGGAAATCTGGCAGACAACTTGAGCGGACAGCAAGCGGCTCAGTTGCGAGCGCTGGCGAATGATCTAGAGACTCAGCCCACAGAACCTGCTCCCCCGGAAGAAACAAGTGTGACCCAGTTGCGCTCGGTGGCGATGGTTTGCGGAGCAGCATTGTTAGCCGTGGCATTTGTAGGAGCTGTGCTGTTTCTCGTCAACCGCCTGCGAGGCGACCAGGCCAAAACAGGGATCACCAGAAGAGGCGCAGCCGGCGTAAGCGAGGAATTCGCCTCCCCAGAACGAGCCTCCTGGGGAACCGAGGAGCCGCCATTGGCTCAGTTCGTCACCACCTATACGCTGGGGGATGATCACTATGATCCCTCATTCAGCATCGAGTTAGAGGATGGCGAGTTTATGGGCGAGTGCGGTGTGGGCATCTCGGAGACTATTGGAGTCGGCGCGCCCAACAAGGTCACCGCTTGCGAAGTGTGGCTGTTCGATAAAAACGACATCCGCACTGTGACTATGGTATTGATGTCCGAGTACGCTTTCCACGACGAGGCGCTACGGGCCAAATTGGCCTCCAAGGGGGAACCGCTGCTGGTCGAGGCAGGGAAAGAGTTGATGCTGGAGACAAAGATGTTGCGCGTGCAAGTGCGCGTCGTAGAGGCAGCCTACGGAGCAGGAGGCCTGCCGCCCAACAGTTTCTTCGAACGGCTGACAATAGACCTGGCAGCCTGGGCCAAGCCGAGGCAGGAAGAAATACAATCGGTAGCCGAGATTGGCGCTCCTGTTATGCCGCCCACACTGTAGGTTGCTCTGATACAGTTATCGTAAACGAACACCCTCACCGCAGTGTTGCGGTGGGGGTGGTCGTTTGGAGGTAACTGCTCAGGCATAGCCTGTTCAAGTTTAAGGTGCCCGGCACTTTCAGGTAAAGTGCCGGGCACCTGAGCAGTTACGTTTGGAGAGAGAATAATGCTGCGCCTGTGGTGGGCCTTTCTACGGCTCTTTTTTCGCTTGCTATACAATGAATTCGCTTGGGCCTACGACTTGGTAGCCTGGGTGGTGTCGCTGGGACAATGGCAGGCGTGGGGCCGCACGGCGATTGGGCATCTACGAGGGAAACGGGTGCTAGAGTTGGCCCACGGCCCCGGTCACCTGCTGGCGGCGATGGCGAAGCAGAGCCTGACTCCTGTGGGTCTCGACCTCTCACCGTACATGGGTCGCCTGGCAAAGCGGCGATTGTGGAAGGAGAGACTGGCCGTTCCGCTGGTGCGCGCCCGCGCGCAAAAGCTCCCTTTCTGCGATGGGTGTTTCGATAGCTCTGTTGCTACCTTCCCCACCGAGTTCATGCTGGACCCGGCCGCGTTACGGGAAGCAGCACGTGTGATGCGGTCACGCGGACGATTGGTCGTCGTGGCCTGGGCAGGACTGGGCGGGCGCGATCTACTTTCTCGTTTCATTGGGTGGCTCTACCGGGTGACAGGACAGGGGAAGCCGCCTCCTGGCATGGGTGAGCAAGTGGCAATCAAGGCTGGCTTTGTGCCGCGTACTGTGCGGGAGCAAGTCGGGCACAGCGAGGTAATGCTGTTCGTGGCCCAAAAACGATGAGCGAGGAGCTTGCCCGATAGTCATACCAAGGTGTCCGTCATTTTCTTGCGCGCCGTGGAACGCGGTCATCTTGGCCGCATGCGGGCGGGGACGCCCGCGCTCCCAGGCAGTCATTGGAACACGGTCATTGGAGTCACCCTGATTTGTCGTAGGGGCGAGACACTGCCTCGCCCCTACTCGGCGGGGGACACCCGCGCTCCCAGGCAAGATCCACTACCCGGCGCAAAAATTTGACGGACACCCGTCATACCAGTTCCGCTTGACGAAAGTGGCGGTTTGCGCTACAATAGCCCCACTATACGGGCGGGCACAAGCCCCGCCCGTTTGATTGAAAGGGAATGGCTGCTCAGGTCGGCAATTCTCCGTGTCAAAGTCGGGATTGCCCGAGTAGTTACGAAAGGGATTCTAATCTCTGCCTGGCAAAGGCAGATTGTTGGGGAGGTAATGTATGGCTCAACAGACAGAGCAAGTTGAGTTAATGGCCGAGAAACGCACGGCATTAGGCAAGCGAGTGAAACAGTTACGTCGAGAAGGATGGGTGCCGGGTGTAATGTACGGACGCCGCTTTGACCCCGTGGCTTTGCAATTCGATACGCGGGGATTGGAACACGTGCTCTCGCGAGTTGGCGGAAGCCAGCTCATCAACATCAAAATCAAGGGAACTAGAAAACCCAAGAGCACCCTCGTGCGTGACGTGCAGCGTGATCCCGTCAAGGGTACTTTGTTGCACGTTGACTTTTATCACGTGGACATGACCGAGCGTTTGACGACCGAGATACCTCTGGCAATTGTGGGGGAATCCCCAGTCGCAAAGCAAGGCGAGGGACTGGTGCTGTATGGCATTTCCGCCATCGAGGTTGAATGTTTGCCCGGTGATCTGATAGATGCGATTGAGGTGGATCTGGCCGAGTTGGTGGAAATTGATCAGGCAATATACGTGCGTGATCTGGCTGTGCCGGCCGGCATAGACATCCTCACTGACCAAGACGAGACGATCGTACACGTGGTCTTGATGAAGGAAGAGGCCGAGGAAATCGTGGAGGAAGAATTGGCCGAGGTCGAAGGGGTTGAGGTCATCACAGAAGCCGGCGAGGAAGAGGCAACCGACGAAGAATAACGACAATCTGCTGAACACAGGTAAAACGAAGGCAATGCGTCCAGATTGCCTTCGTTTTGTTTCCACGGTCTCTATTTGAGCAAATTTGACAGGGAGAGAATTCAGGTATAGAATAATTCAAAGCCAGAATAAATGCGCTGGGGTGAGGTGAATGAAGTACAAGGATTATTACAAAATCCTGGGCGTGGATCGGGATGTCAGTGAGAAGGTTATTAAGCGGGCCTACCGTCGGTTGGCCCGCCAACTTCATCCCGACGTCAATCCGGGCGACAAGCGGGCTGAGGAAAAGTTCAAGGAGATTAACGAAGCTTACGAGGTGCTGGGGGATTCCGAGAAGCGAACCAAGTATGATCAATTAGGCGCTGACTGGCAACAGTGGCAGCGCATGGGGCGCGATTCGGGCCAGTTCGACTGGTCACAGTGGTTCGCTGGCGGCGGGCCGGGAGGGACGCGCGTCGAGTGGAGCGGCGATCTGGGCGATCTTTTTGGTGGCGGCGCGGGAGCGGGTGCGTTTTCAGAGTTCTTCAGGGCCATCTTTGGCGGGGCGGGAGGTGCGGGGCGAACTCGCACTCCAAATGATCCCTTCCGCCGCCAGACCGTTCGGCGCGCGACAAGCGGACAAAATGTACAAGCCTCGGTGGAGATAACGCTAGAGGAAGCACTTGCCGGCGCTACCCGCGTGTTGGAGCGAGATGGACGGCGGATCAGGGTAAAGATCCCGCCGGGGGCACGGAACGGATCAAAGGTGCGAATCGCCAGCAAAGGCAAATCGGGCTACAGAGGAAGCTCACTCGACAATCTTTACCTGAACATCACAGTTAAGCCACACCCTGTCTTCTCGCGTGATGGGAACAATCTGCGCTGCGACGTTGGCTTGGACCTATATACCGCTGTGCTCGGCGGCGAGGTGCGGGTGCCAACGTTGAACGGTGACGTGTCGTTAAAGATCCCCCCAGGCACAAACAGCGGCAAAACCTTCCTGCTACGGGGCAAAGGTATGCCCCAGCCTCGCGCACCAAAGCAGCGGGGCAACTTGCTGGTCACGGTCCAGATACGGGTCCCCCAAAACCTCAACTCTCGTGAGCAAGAGCTATTCGAGGAGCTAGCCACCCTTCGAGAAAGGAAATAGAATGCACGCACACAAGCACTTGATACTCATCGTATTGCCTCTGATGCTGTCTGCGCTGGCTTGCACCTGCAACGCCCCAGAATTTTTGTTTGTGCCCACACCGACCGCGCTATCTCCCACATCGGCTGCACCACAGCCTGTCGTGGCTCCCCCCGTGCTCATTGCCACTCCTACCCTATTGCCGGAGGAGTTCATGGCTGAGATAGACGCGGAAGATGCGCTACTGATCAACCTCTATCAACGGGTTAATCCAGCCATCGTCTACATTGAGGTATTGATGGAACACGAAGGTACGATCATGCCCTTTGCCACAGGGTCCGGTTTCGTGATAGATACGGAGGGGCACATCATCACCAATAACCACGTTGTTGAGGAAGCCGACGATGTACGGGTCACGTTCTCCGAAGGCAGCGTGGTCGACGCCCAGATTGTGGGGCAAGACCAGTATTCCGACCTGGCGGTGATCAAGGTGAATGTGCCGCCTGAACGTTTGGTACCGCTGGAACTGGGTGATTCGAGTACCCTCCAGGTAGGGCAGCGCGTCGTTGCCATCGGCAATCCATTTGGCTTGGAAGGGACGATGACAATCGGCATCGTCAGCGCGTTGGGACGCACCCTACCGACTCGGATGATCGAGAGCGGGGGCAGCTTTTCCAATCCCGAGATCGTCCAGACTGACGCATCTATCAACCCAGGCAACTCGGGCGGGCCGCTGCTGGACATGCACGGGCAGGTGATCGGCATCAATACAGCCATCCGCTCAGAGACCGGCGTCAACTCTGGCATTGGATTCGCTGTTCCGGTCAACACGATCAAGCGCATCGTGCCCAGTCTGATTGAGAAGGGGTCATACGAGTATCCCTACCTGGGTATCACTGCCGACAATCGCTTTACCGTCGCAGAACTGGCGGGGCCATTGGGGTTGCCAGTAGCTCATGGTGTGCTTATCTCCGAGGTCACACCCGGAACCGCAGCAGCACGGGCCGGCCTGCGAGGTGGCGACCGAGAGGTTGAGGTTATGGGGATAACCATCGAGGCCGGCGGTGACATAATCGTCGCCATTGACGGGTACGAGCTGCGTGATTTCGACGACTTGATCGCCTATCTGGTGCGCGAGACGGAGGTAGACCAAAGAGTCATTCTAACTATTGTGCGTGATGGAGAGGAACAAGAGATTTCTGTAACATTGGGGAAAAGACCGTGATCAATGATGACTCTACTGAAAAAATTAGGAATTTCACCACAGAGACACAGAGAGCAGAGATTTTAAACTTGGCCTTGAAAAAATTAACTTTTTGGCGCGCAAAGTGAAATTTTCTTGAACTAAACATCAAGTTTTCTCCGTGTCCTCTGTGTCTCTGTGGTTAGATGACCTTTTTTCAGGGGAGTCAATGATGAATTTAATAAAGGGGGTTAAAAGCAATGTTCAAACAGCAAGACCTGCGCGAACTAGCAGCGTATCAGGCTGAGACGCCGGTGTTGAGCGTCTATCTGGACGTAGACCCGACGAAGCGTAAGACGGACGAGTACAAACTGTCACTGCGGCAGATGTTAAGGCATGCGGATGGATTAGCCGCAGCCGAAGACGTGGCAATCGTGGAGCGGTTTTTCGATCATGAGTACGATTGGTCAGGTCGGGGAGTGGTCATCTTTTCCTGTGCCGAGGAGGGATTCTGGCGCGCGTATTCTCTGGCCGTCCCCGTCGCTTCCGGCGTCACGACAGCTCACAAACCCTACATCTGGCCGCTGGCTGCCCTGGTGGATGCTTACGGGAGTTACGGGGTAACTCTGGTGGATCGGCAAGGGATACGACTCTTGCTATTTGAGATGGGAGAACTAGAAACCACAGACGGATATTTGGGAGATGAGGTGCGCAAGTTAAAGAAAGGGCGTGGCTCGTCAGGTGGGGCTGGAAGACGCGGGGGAGCTCCTGTTTCGAGCCGGCGCGGGGAGGAGGTAGCGCAGCGCAACATCCGCGAGGCGGTCAAGGCGACCAAGCGCTTTTGCCGCAAGCACAACCCGCAGCGCTTGATCATCGCCGGCGCCGAGCCGACGGTGGCCCAATTCCGCGAGGCGTTGCCCAAGAGTTTGCGGAAAAATGTAATTGGCTCATTCAACGCCGATATGAACGCATCGGAGATGGAAATACGAGAGCGCTCGCTAGAGATTTTGCAGCAAGTGGAAAAGGAACGTGAAAAGGTACTGGTAGATGCAGTGTTCACAGAGGCTGCCAAGGGGCAACAGGGCGTTATCCGCTTGGCCGACACGCTCGGCGCGGCTCACGAGGGCCGCATTCAAACGTTGGTGATCGCCCGCGATTACCACCAGCCTGGTTATCAGTGCCAGAATTGTGCCTACCTCACCGATCAGGCGCTAGACGGCTGCCCTTTCTGCGGCGGCGAGTTCGTCGAGATTTCCGACGCGGCTGAGGCATTGGTGACAAAGGTGATCGAAGATGGCGGCAAAGTGGAAGTGGTGGACGAGCACCCCAAGATAGCCGAGTTCGGCGTGGGGGCGTTGTTGCGGTATTAGGTTCGTTCATCCCCCAACTCCAAAAAAGGTCTAGTCGCCAAGACTAGACCTTTTTTAGACCAAAGTCCAGTGACAATCTCCTCCACTTGTGCTAAAATTGCAGAAAGGTAACTATCCCACGTTGCTCTCGCTGGATTGCCAAATCCAGCGAACCTCGGGCCAAATTCACTGCTGGCCTTGAGGCTAGCTTTGCAAACCGAACTCAAACCATCATGTGGTACAATTGAGAAAATAGCATATAATTGTTGAACGTTTCCTTCGAGATGAGGGAGCAAGGGTGAGCGGTTTTTTCGCCACGAGAAGGAGGGCGGGAATGAAGAACAACAGCCTCACGTTATCAATCATAATTGTAATGCTCGTCAACCTGGTCGGGCCGGCTCTAGCGCCACTACCGGCCGCCGCCGCGCCCGCGCCCGCCTCGCTGAGCGCGCTT